>CAIOSF010000143.1 GCA_903860855.1 uncultured Alphaproteobacteria bacterium
ATTCCTTTTATATATTTTATTTTGTATATTTTAAGTGGATTTTTGTTTTGATTATACAATTTTAACTACAATTTAATGTAAAAACTCATATTTTTTTTTGACTAATGCTGATTTATTGTTGTACGATCAGCTCTGGTACATTATGACAGCCATACTTATGTGAAAGCGGGAACTATACCATTATATAGTGCATACTCAGCGCATCTGGCTTGTGATATTTGAGCTTATTTAAGTTAACTCATGACGTTAATAGATATATAGTCAAAAATTATAGAGGAAATTGATATGAAAGATAAAGCATCAGCAAAGGCTGCACCAAAAAAAGACGAGAAAATAGCAACAAAGGAGGCACCAGTAAAAGCAGCTGTTCCTGCGACAGACAAAGTAACATCAGCAGCAGGACCTGTCATTGCTACTAAGGATCTGAAAGCTACAACAGCACCTGATCTAACCCAACCCCAGCATCAACCTTCAGGCACCACCACTACTGCACCTGATCTAAAAGCTACTAATATAGTATCTTCAAGCATTGGAGCGGGGAAATTGGTTGATGGACATGCTGTGAAGCAACAAATTCAGGATAATACAGTAACAGGCGTATTCGCTTTGAAGGCGAAACTCGCTGAGAGCAATAAAGCACAGAAGAAGGAGGTCATAGATACACTAAATAAAGGTGCTCAAGATACGTTGCTTAAGGCATTAGCTCAAGCTGAAACGATAGCAAAAGCTCAAGATACAGCTAATACTTCTATAAGTAAAATCAATCAAGCCCTCAAGGATCTTGGTGATGTGAAAACAAAAATTAGCAAAGATGAAGCATCCTTAAATAAGCTAAAGACTGATTTAGCCGCAGCAATAAGTAAGGCTAACGCTCAGATGAAACTTGATCAAACGAAAATAGATGCTGATACGAAGGCTATACCTACGAAAATTGACGCCATATTTAAGAGCACTGGTTCCGATGCTATACCCGATGCAGTAGAGAAGGTTGCACCAAAATTCGAGTCTGCCCCTTATCAAGCTCACATTAGCATGATGCATGATGCTAATGCAGTACATGAATTAACAAGTGCACCACATTATGACTTCAGTACACATTTCACCCACTAGATGTAAGATCTAGTTTTTTAGTACGGTAGTGATTCTTGACTTATGTTATTGGTTTAACTTAGTCACCAATCACTGACGTGCTAATTTCGTATGTAATCAGAAATTAAAGAGAAAGTGATAGGCTGGATAAACCACAGGTTATTATTGATAATGGCTCAGGGTACTGTAAGTCGATGCTGCCAGAATCTAACAGCAGTCATGCTAATGTTAAACAATCAACTAAGCAAAAAGCAGACAGTGGGGCTCGTCATAAATCTTACAGTGATGGCACTGATTCAGGCGGCGGATGGCAAATGCTCAGCTGATGTTATATCCGACAAAGGCGGTTGAGTCTGGTAAAGCGTTACATACAAAGCTTGATGTAACAATGGCCGGCTCTGAGCAGCCAGGTGTTGACTCTGATACTAACGAGTTGACACTCATGATGTTGTAAGTCATCAAGGCGGCTTTCCATCATGCTAATTATTTTAGAGTGGTTGGGGCCACTCTTGACTTGAGCTTTCGATAAAAACAGATTATTAATCGTCACTATTCTATGTTTTATACCGGTTCCCGCTTTTGTTTAATTAATGCCGCTTCGCTAGTGGCTCACATAGATTTTACTATGCATCGCTCCTCTCTCATTGCATTATTTAATTTGACTTCGCCTTGGGCTTGTCTATTACAGTTGGAAACTGGTATTATATTTAAAATCTCCTAATACTATAGGTAGGCAAATGTATTCAAAATTAACGCCTCAAGGGAGTATCATCTGCCGGGTTGGCATCGGCTTAGATGTCCATGCATTTGATATGGATTCTTCATCAGAGTATTTCATTGCCTCAAAGACTCCCACCAAACAAAATATAATATATCTCTGTGGCATTCCTATACCTCATGATTTTACGGTTCTAGCTCATTCAGATGGTGATGTTGCCCTTCACGCTCTGACCGATGCCATGCTTGGCTCTGTAGCGGCTGGGAGTATAGGTCAGCATTTCCCACCAAGTGATCAACGATGGAAGAATGCAAGGTCAGAGATCTTTGTCAGACACGCTCTTAAGATTTTGCGAAACTATGAAGCAACGATCAATAATATCGATATGACAATAGTGTGTGAGCTACCAAAGATAATGCCCCATGCCCACATCATGAATGAGAGTCTTGCCCATATGCTTGAGATCGATGTATCTCAAGTTAATGTAAAAGCGGTAACGACCGAGAAGCTTGGCTTTTTAGGAAGAAAAGAGGGGATTGCAGCCCAGGTTATATGCATGATCAGTATGCCATCTATCCGTAGCTCTTAACTAAACTACCGCATAATAAATACCAGCCATCGATCAGAACAAAAAAGATAAGCTTGAATGGTAGAGACATCATGACGGGTGGTAGCATCATCATACCCATAGCCATGAGTACGGATGAAACAAGAAGATCTATAATGATAAATGGTAGAAATATCAGAAAACCTATCTCAAAGGCCCTCTTAATCTCACTAATCATAAATGCCGGGATCAGAACATGCATTGGAATGCTGCTAAGGTCTTTATCAGTGATATTTGCCATTTGTGTGAACAAAGCCAGCTCTTTATCTCTCGTATGAGCTATCATAAATTGATGAAATGGTTTCTGCAGATACTCCCATGCCACTTCTTCACTGATCTGCTGATTTAATAGTGGTTGTAATCCGTTGTTGTAAGCCTTTTCAAAAGTTGGAGCCATTATAAAAAATGTAAGAAATAGCGATAAGCTTGCCAGAACCATACTTGGTGGAGATTGCTGTAAGCCTATAGCATTCCTTAAAATAGAAAATACGATCACGATGCGGGTAAAGGAAGTAACCATCATAAGAATAGCTGGAGCAATGCTTAGTACCGTCACCAAGCCAATCATTTGAATGATACGACTGCTAAAACTTCCACTTAGCTTACTAGTGCTATCTGAGCCAATGTCAAGGGTTAGAGCCTCAGCGAATGATGTGTTCGGGATAAAAAAAGCCAGCACCATAATTCCTATCAATATATAATTACAGTACGATAGGCAGGTGCCGCTCAAGCCAAAATGGGCGATGAGTATTTGATCTTGTTTCTCTTTCATCAATGGAGGTGGGAGCATAGTGTTAAATTCTAATCTATATACATTTTGACTTAAAGATTGAAAAATTACTATAGCCCGAAATCACAGATCATTAAATAATAAAAATGCTACAACCAATCTTGCCATGATACATTGTGATCTCCGCATAGAAATCCATCATCGGCTATAGCGTATTCATAAAAATCTTTGAGGAATTCATATCGCTCCGTAGCGGACTCCTGCTTCTCTTCCTTGATCTCATCAACATAACCAGGGATTAGTAAAGCTCCACCTGCTTCATAATGATTAAGTAATATCTCGTTTAATTCCAACTCAATCCTTGATTCATGATCACCGGCAGTTCCAGGGGCTATGGTGACGGCATTGGCTTCAAACTGACCGTGAGATTTAGCGTAATACTCAGCATTGGTTAGGATCTCGTTCATCACCTCAAACGTTGTCGTTCTACCTTTACCAGCGCTGCAATGGAAGTGTTGCCATGCATTGTCAGCAGAGTTATTGCGGAAGAATTTTATAAATTCATCCACTTGCTGGTCGCTCGGTCTATGATAATCTTGTACCGGGAGTCTATGATAATGAACTTTTATACTGTCGAAACCTACTTCATTAGCGACTCTCTCCACCAGTTCTCCTTCTGTCTCAATCAAAGGATGCTTCAATAGAACTAAATCAGCATTTTTGACTCCGCCGTTAAACTTTTTGGTCACGCTAGCAATTCCAATAATCGAAGACTCACCGAATTCACCAACTAAATGCTCAAAGAACTCAGCTTCACTACTTAAAATAGTACGTTCATCCTGGTCTTTGTTCACGTTATTTTCCATCGCCCTGACCATAACGGGAAAATTATTGATAAATCCGTGATCTTCTTTACGCAAGTCTATGATATGAATATCAGTTATTGTTTTACCATTGGACTCGCTTACACACTTTATTTCTTTTAATAGGTACTTAAATTCTTGACCTGTAAACTGACCA
>CAIOSF010000144.1 GCA_903860855.1 uncultured Alphaproteobacteria bacterium
CAGAGTCCCTTGATCCTGGATAGTTAAAAGTGGGAATTGATATTCCACACCTGTTGCATCTGATGGTATAAAGAAGTCTCATCAAGATGATATTTATTTTTCTGTTCCATGAGTGCCATCATTTTTTCAAATTTAAAATATACCTCATAATTGGGTTTAGGATCCCTATAGTTGGCAAAGTTAATGTCATTACTAGGACTATAGGTGCTACTAATGCCTATATCCATGGAACCTAAAGCAAAAATTAACAAGTTGGAAATCAGCGGAATTATCTTTTCTGAACCAATTTTGCTTGTTTTGATTATCGGCATTAGCTGTGTTAAATATCGACCAAAGCAGTCATCCAATTTATCATAACTCGAATGGATTTGAGTGATAGATAAGATTTCATTATAATGCTCGAGTGTCACCTTAAGAAGATCTTTTTCATTGTATACATAACGTGCAAGGTTTAGATCACCCCCAGTTGCCTCGTAGACAGCTCTTAACATTGTGTCAGATCCCATTTTCAAATCATCATCAGAATGTGCCCCGGTCAGTATACAAAATTCTTCAGATGATACTTGAGAAAACCTCATGACAGAACATCTAGATTTGATCGTTTTCATGATTTGATGGATATTATGGCAAATGAGGATAATAAGGCTATCCTTTCCTGGCTCTTCTAAAATTTTCAGGAGCGCATTGCTTGCCCCTATGCTCATATCATCTACGCAATTTATCAGTAAGATTTTGTTGCAAGCTATTGCCGTTGTGTTTTGCAGAAATGTCCTTGCTTCTCTCATAGCATCGACTGATATTCCAGTGGTTTTGGTCTTAGATGAATTATCTGATTTCTGCTGATGATTAGACTGAGATTCGTCTAAATTGGCTAATTTTGCATTAGGTCTTGATGTGAGAAAATGAAAATCATGATGTTGAGGGAGGATGGTGATGGATTCTAGATTATCAGCAACAAACATGGCAAAATCGATAGCCTTATTTGAATCATTAATATGCAAATCTGATTCATCCAAGTCTAAACCTATCGCTAGATTTAGTTGTGGTGATATGGATTTCTGCCTTGGCGGAAGAGAGAGGAGAAAATGTGATAATAATAAAGAAAATTCCAAAACATTACTTCCAGTGGGACCGGTTAAGATCCAGGCACTAGGTAAAGTTGGGGCTGATAAGATATGATTCCATGTCTTGATCTGTCTCTGCCACGGTGAGTGGATCGATGCAATGGGCGATGGCTGATTATAGGACATATTAGAGGCTGATAAGATGTTATTGAGCATAATTTTTAATATTCGCTTAGATTTAGTAAGTCTATTTGAATAGTGAGTAAAGTGGTTAATGTATATCAAGCACGATGATCTGATGTCTAAGCTAGGAAGACCTACCGCACCCCTCTGCCTCATGGGGCGATGCAGTAGGTACTTAATGGGCATTCACCGTACAGGCATCTAAAGTAATCACGCTATAAGTACACTGTATATAGTATAGGATACCGAAAGAATATCGAGAATATTATAGCCACCAAAAAGGTTTTTCTCTTCTTTTCCAAGTAGCAAATCCAGATTTAACTTCCATATAATATTTGCGGTAAGAGGTAACTGAGTCCCCTGGGATCACATAGTGTGGCTGCATAACGGGAGTTGGTGGAGTAAAACAACCTTCTGGCATGCCATGTGGCAACAAGGCTAGATATGGCAACAATCTTTCGCAGGCATGCTGAGGCTTTTTATATCTCCACTTATATTCTTCTAGCAGGCAACACAGAAGAGTATAAAGCCATTTATAATGCTCACTATTTTGTCTTGTCCATATAGATGAAGGGTGCGCTACATGAGTGGCTTTATATAAAATATCTTCCCTTTCGTCATTCAATTGCCAATGAGTTGTCGTTATGCTTTTATCTGAGAGGCCTCGATAGGGATAACCGTCCAGTAGGCGGTGAGAAGTTGACAGCAGTTGGCAATACTCAACAATCATTTTGACAACATGTTTGTCGCAGTGCATTTGAGCTGCTTTCTCTGGATTATTGGAAAGATAAAATATATTCATATATAGACTCTCTTCTTGATAAATACTAAAAGTTGAAAAGATTTGCTTAATGCTTGTCATCAACTGAAATCACAAAATTTCATAAGGTCCTAACTTATGATTTTTTTATCTTTAAACGCATATTCCCCTTGTCAGTATTGCTTTATGTCAATAAAGAAAATAGCCTAATGTGAGAAAGTTAAAGCATAGAAAAGAGGCATAGTAAATATGCTTACAAGAAGAGAGACTCACTGTGTTCGTATTGGTAGTGTTTCTGTAGGAGGTCATAGTCCGATAGTAGTTCAATCAATGACTGACACTAATACTTCTGATGTGGATAGGACGGTAGAGCAAATTATCCAATTATATGAAGCTGGCTCAGAAATGGTCAGAGTGACTGTTAATGATATCAAAGCTGCTGAAGCAATACCAGAAATTCAGAATAGACTCAAGGTTAAGCATATGGAGATCCCATTGATTGGATGTTTTCATTACAATGGTCATACCCTTCTTACTAACGTTCCAGAGTGCGCTATAGCTTTAGCCAAATACCGTATCAATCCAGGAAATGTTGGTTTTGGTCAGAAAAGGGATAGCAATTTTGAGCAAATTATCGAAATCGCCTTACGTTATGATAAGCCCGTTAGAATAGGAGTGAACTGGGGAAGCTTGGACCAAGAATTGGCAGAAAAAATGATGAACGATAATGCCAAAAGGGCAAATCCTCTTTCAGCTGAGGAGGTGATGTGTGAAACCATTGTACAATCAACGCTAATCAGTGCAGCGAAGGCTGAGGATTTAGGAATGTCTCCTAATAAAATCATCTTATCAGCAAAAGTAAGTCGTATTCAGGACTTGATCCAAATTTATCAAAAATTATCTGACCGCTCCAGTTACGCTTTGCATCTTGGACTTACAGAAGCTGGTATGGGGATGGAGGGCATAGTTGCAACCACTGGAGCATTGTCGATCATTTTGCAAGAAGGAATAGGCGATACCATCAGAGCTTCAATCACGCCGAAACCAGGGGCGCCCCGGACCGATGAGGTCGAATTATGTAAGCAGGTGTTGCAAAGCCTAGGCGTCAGAAACTTCAAACCATCTGTGACATCATGTCCGGGTTGTGGTCGTACATCTAGCGATTATTTTCGTCGCCTGACCGATGATATTCAGTCATTCATTGCTGAACAGATGCCTAAGTGGCAAGGAAGGTATAAGGGTGTTGAGAACATGAAGATAGCGGTTATGGGTTGTATAGTGAATGGTCCCGGTGAGAGCAAGCATGCTGATATAGGCATAAGCCTGCCTGGCAGTGGGGAGAAGCCTATAGCTCCGGTGTTTATCGGGGGTGAAAAGAGATATACCCTAAGGGGAGATACGATTGCCCAGCATTTCAAAGAGATACTTATCAAATATGTTGAGGAAAGATATGGTAGCTAGTCCCTACGGCAACGAACCATCTGCATCATCAGCAAAGCAGCGTAGTGATTCATGGGATCAGTATTTTATGACCATGGCTTATCTAGTAGCGATGAAAAGCAAAGATCCGAGCACTAAAGTTGGAGCGATAATAATTGGTGCAGATAAGGAAATTAGAGCTACTGGCTATAATGGCTTGCCCCGAGGTGTTCAGGATTTAGTTGAGAGATATACTGATCGTAACTATAAGTATCTTGCATCAAATCATGCAGAAGAAAATGCTATTCTGCACTGCGCAAGGGTCGGATTATCAGCAAAGAATTGCATTGTATATGTTCCATGGATTCCATGTTCGGCATGTGCAAAGGCCATCATCCAGGTCGGTATTTGCGAAGTGGTTTATCACGAGGAATTTCCAGGTAATTGGGAAGATAATCAATACAATTGGCAGGAACGCATCGCTATTTCAAAAGAGTTGCTAGTGGAAGCTGGGGTTATAGTCAGGGGATTTAGCAGTGAATTGCTGAAGATTAAAGGATTGTATAGGGAGAGGGAATTTGAATTACGTTGGACGGAGTAGCTGATACAAAGAATATATTAAAAGTTGCATTTATATATATTGGTCAATAACATGAAGAGCTATAGCATGTACTCAAAGATATGATATGCAACAAAAAAAAGATATTCCTGAGTCATCTCAAGGGGTTATTAAGAAAATACCTCAATCATCTCTACATAATTTAAATAAAGTCATTCTAAGGCATGCGATACGCTCTAATAATGAATTTCCGAAGCATGCTGACAAAACAGTTGGCATTGTTAAAGGCTATATATCAAAGCTAGATAGAGCTACTGACAATCGCCATATAGTAAAACCTGCCAAATCCACAGGTGGGCTTGCCTTCCGTATGGAAACAAGAAGCCAATTTATTGGCGAAGTCATGTCGTCAAGACTGATGAAAATCTTGTTAACAAACAAAGTACCATTCAACGGTGTAAATGTTGATGATACCTACCATCTTAAATATCACAGCTATGTTCTGAGTCAAAAGATGTTTGGTGGGAATATGGCTATAAGATCAGAAAAAATGAAGAATTATAGGGATTTGTATAAGATCCTTAAGGATAATAAGTTACCAGTCAAAGAAGGGATGGTAGGGTTTGCTCAGGTCGTCACTGCTAATATAGCTATAGGAAATGGTGATATTTTTAACAACAGTAACATAGGTTTATCAAGAACGACCAATGAAGATGGGATGTTTTTAGTAAAATGCCTCGACTTTGGTCAATCTGGTTTTTCAGTCATAGAGGGTGGCTTTAATCCAATTAAGGGCAAGGCCATGTTTGCCGATTGTCAAGGTGTACACAAATGGTTGAGTGTATTGGCAAAGAGCAACGAATTTTCTAGTAAATTATTTTCATACAATATTTTTGAATTTAGAAATGCTGCTGATTATATCTCAAGCACCATGACTGATGAAGTAATAGATAATTGTATTGAACAAGGGGTTCAAGTTTTAAGGCATATCAAATTTGATCCTAAGCTGAGTCAGACATTCAATAAAGCATTTTATGCTACAATATCAACAAGTTACAGCTATGAACACTACGACGGTATATACCAAGAATATTTAGAGGTTTTAAAAATAAATGACAAGAATATAAAAATTGATTTACTTGCAAATCATAATTTTATCAAGCTGACGGACATAATCTATAAGTGTCTTGGTTTAGATATAGGAGAACTGGAGCAAATTAAAGTCCGGTTAGGAAAGAATATAGAGATTCGATTAAAAAACGGCCTTGATGCTATGTTAAACAAAATAGTAACCAAATCTCTCTACGATCTTTACGAAAATGAGAATAATATCAAGAAAACTTATGAAAAACCCCTTACAGGTTCTGAAACCTATGACTAGTTTATCCATAGGATTGCAATAGAATCAGCCCTGCTTGGTTTGCAGTACACTAAGGCATTCAAGGCTAATGTGAAGCTATTGAGAAAATTCAAAAATAGACTTTCTATTCTGTGTGATTTTGATGTTTGCCAGAAGGAAAAATCCTGGATCGATTATGAATGGTTGCTAAAGCCAAATGGCTTATGCCCACTTGTTTATGCCTGGGAGAATGATCTAACGATTCGTGGCTTAAGTTCTTGGGAGTATGCTTTAGCCAATAATCTCAAGTTTAGTGATAAGTGGAATATTAATATTCATCCGGTTGTATTTTATCACTACAGAGTTCTATCTATGTATGATAATCAACAAGATCATGCATCTCAACTACCAATTCAAGACAAAGATGGTGTAGAATCTTTAGTTGCTATGGGTCTTTACTACATCAATGGTTGCTCTATTATAGAAAAAATTATGAGAATTAAAAACCATATAGTAAAACAATAAACTGAATGAAATACGATTTTGCATAAATGAGATCAAAAAAGAAGATAAGAGTATAGCTGAGGCAATTGGCAAAACAAATGATATGAAATCCATCAGCAACTAATGGATAAACAGCAGATGCTAGGTCGGGAACTGTCACTATTAGAGGATCGCATTAAAGAGCATAAACCAATCTCAATTATAGAGTTCTGCCTTGATTTCTCTAGAGGTTTTTATAAAAATGTCCTTATACAACATATGATAGAATATGTGAACTTAGCAAGTGTAAGTGACATTTGTATTACCAGTGATAGCAACATTATAGATGCATATTTTTTAATAAACTAGAGTAATGTTTCGGTTTTTTACCAAGATTTACCAGAATATGTTTGCAAAAAGTTATTTTTGGCTCATAAGGAAAAAAATAGCGACAAAATAATGAATCATGGTGTGGTGGTAAATGCTGATTTGGTAAGAGATCTTGCCAGCAGTTTGAGATCATCAAAGCAGGATGTTATTTTTGGAAAAAGCGGACTTGACGAGGATCAGTTAAAATATACAGCCAAAACAATGGTGAAACATCTCAATCTGGATGACATTTACATGATTAAGAGTGCTGTGAGCGCCAGATTTGCTATCAACTTAGATTTTCATACTCAGATAATAAATACTAACAATGACTGTTTTTGAAAGCATCGAAACTTTCGTGGATCTTTGTTTTAGCAATAATGTTCAGATTTTTGAAAAAGCGAGTGGCAAGATAAATAATAAAGGCAATAGAGTTTCTGATACAGAAAGCTTCTTACAGATATTTGTTTTGAAGCGGGGTAATGCCAATGGTCAGGCCTTGTCTCAGTAGGGAGGGTTTGCAACTATTATGCACTGAATTTGTATCGGAAGTAAGTAATTGCCTGCCTGATATAGATTTACAATATAGTGGACTTGGCATACCTTATGTCGTGCAAATAATATATATGATGTTCTTGCCAAATAGTACCAATTACCATTTTTCAGCACCGCTGCTTTGGTTGATTTCGACTGCAGTTTGTGCTTACTGCACTATGTAATCTGAGATTTGGTAAGCTCTACCTTCAATATTTTGTTGCAAAAGATACTTTGGAAAGAATGGAGTATTGCCGTATTCATTACTAAATCATTTGATGTATAGTACATTGTCAGAACACTTATCTAAAGAAATTTCCAATCTTTACTTAACGAACTCTCTTTCTCATCAAAAAGAGAAATTCGTGCCAATAATCCCAAATCAGGTTGGTATGTATGTCTGTGGCCCAACCGTTTACGATAGACCGCACCTGGGGAATGTTCGATCAGCCGTAGTTTATGATATTCTATATAGGCTGCTGAGGTATCTATATGACAAAGTAATTTATGTCAGAAACATTACTGATATAGACGATAAGATAATAGATAAAGTCAAGGAATCGGGGGAGCCAATGGAATCATTAACAAAACGAATGACGGATTATTATCATGATGATCTATGGGCTGTAGGGTGTTTGAATCCTAATATAGAGCCACGAGCCACAGATCATTTACCAGAGATGATTGCAATGATAGGGAAGCTTGTTTCACAAGGGCAAGCCTATGTTGCAGAGGGCCATGTGTTGTTTTCAGTTGAGAGTTATGATGAATACGGCAAACTATCCGGACGTAACATTGATGAAATGATAGCGGGAGCTAGGATTGAGGTCGCACCATATAAAAAACATCCAGCAGATTTTGTGTTATGGAAGCCGGTGAGGCTTGGGTTTGGTGATGATGGGATGGATTACATTGCACCAGATCCTAGATTAAATAATGCAATGAGTGAGGAGCTACAGATAGTCGAACTATGTGAGCGACGAATAAAGCAGCAGGATTTGAAAATGGGTACTGGTGATGTATCCTTTGCAAGCCCATGGGGTTCAGGAAGACCTGGATGGCATATAGAGTGCTCAGCTATGAGCTGTCAATACCTTGGTAGTGACTTTGATATCCATGGAGGAGGGGTTGATCTTATATTCCCTCATCATGAAAATGAAGTGGCTCAGAGTACTTGCGCTGAAAAAGGCAGCACATACGCTCGATACTGGATACATAACGGTTTTCTAACTGTTAACGGCGAAAAAATGAGTAAGAGCTTGGGTAACTTCCGGACGGTAAGAGAATTGTTAGATAAAGGGGTGCCGGGAGTTGTTTTGCGTTATTTCTATATGACGGCTCATTATCGTAAGCCACTGGATTATAATGCTAAAGCCATAGATGATGCCCTCAAGGCTGTCACAAAGTTTGCTAGAGTTTGTGGTGCGATCAATTATTCTCATGATCGTGATTTTGATGGTCTCGATGGCAAGCATAGTGGCCATGACACCGATGTCTTGCCTATGCCTTTGCCAGATAAAGCTCTTCAAGCCCTATGCGATGACCTCAATACACCTGCTCTCCTTGCTTATATGCATGAATTAGCTGCTGCTGGAGCGAGCGAGGAATTGGCAGCTTGTTGCGCTTTTATAGGTTTAGATCTTGCTGAGCTTCGTTCAAGTATAGAGGTTACTGGTTTGGAGAACATTCCAGAGGAGATTATTTCCTTAGCTGAACAGCGCCATAATGCGAGAGAAGAGAAAGATTGGGCCAGGGCTGATGATCTAAAGAGAAGAATTTTGGATGGTGGTTATGAGATAAGAGATGGGGTAGGGGGCCATGTCCTGGTGAAGCTCTGATCTATACTAGGCTTCATTTTAAAAAACCAAGTCATTGCTACTGATTCGTGCATCTATTTGCTCATATTTATTTACAATGTATTGTCTTATCGCTCATTATATTATTTTTATCGAGTATTTTAGTACAATGACTATCTCTGAGAGAGTTTCATGACTTAATCTAAAGTTCAATTATCCGCATGTTTCTACCGCTATTTGATATATTTTTGCTGATACATTCAAGATTTATCATTGGATGAAGTATACTATAACCGGCATGACGAACAGCAAAAGTAAAATAAATGAACAAGTATATTGTAAGTGCTCTCAGTAAAATTATCGTTTTCTCCCCTCTTATCTACAAAGCGGCTAAGATCGACCATGTAACTTCTCTAGATATGAATGGGAATCTGTGGTGTGGACCTGACTATATGGCAGTGGGCATATTGACTGGGCTTAGCGCTGCCATTGGTGTGTTTACAAGAGCTGTCATTGGAGATGAAGATGGTGGTATATTGTCAGCCATGCATCAAATGGGGAAAGTCGATGCATGTATACTTGGTGGCACGTATGGTGTCCATGCTCTTCTTGAGCAGGATGCTGCAACGGTTACATCTGCTGCTATAATCGCTCCTTTTGTTGGTGTCGGTACCGGTGCAGTTCTTGCTCTCACATCTCTTTGTAATGCTGGCATGAACTCTATAGTCGGTGTTACACTTCAGCTTGGGGCCATCGGTTATGGGTTCGGTGCTATTTCGGCCATCGATTTTATGATAATGGATCAAGGTATAATGCAGCCTTTATTTGGTGACGATGATCTCCCTTTTATTTGGGAGACATTGAAGGTTGCTGAGACCGGTGCTATGAGCCATGATACGAGTGAGCTAAACCATGCTCACTCTGTAGACTTAATAGTAGCGTAATATGTGTTAATGGCCTTAGGTCATTGTGTTTTATGGTAATAGCAACTTAAATTACTATATATCGCATTTTGTTGTATAATAAGGCTGATAGATCTGGCATTTCTGTTTGAAGAAATTGAAAATGTTATATAAAATCATAATGGTGCCTTGGTAATGCTTATTAAAAAGTATCCGAATCGTCGTCTTTATGATGTCACAAATAGTGCGTACATCACTCTAGACGATCTTGCATCTTTACTTAGAAAGCACGATGATATAAAAGTTGTTGATGCTAAGACAGGGGATGATATCACTCAAATAACCTTGTTACAGGTTTTGATAGAGCAGCAGCAGAAGGGGATAAGTCAATCCATACTTCCCAATGGTTTTTTGCTGCAGTTGATTAGGATGCAAAGTGAGACATGTAACAAATCATTTGCCGCTTATATCGATATGGCGATGGATTTTTTCTCTCAAAATACTATTAACATAGAATCTATGATGAACACTAATCCTTTGGGCGCGATGCAAGCGCATTGGCAGAAGATACTGCTTAAAGGAGTGAAGGGCTATGTGGATGTTATGAGTGGAAACAAAGGTAAAGACGATATTTAGACTCGATTCCTAATAGCCTACCTTACGCACAGATTTTGAAAGAACCTCATAAAACTTGGTCAAAACCGGCGCGGTACCTATTTAGTGAAGTCTAGGAATTTTGCGTCTCTCAGCATTGCCTCATGTAATATATACCAATTCCCGTTTTTAACCAGTAACATCATCGCTCGGCGATGCCTCGTCACGAGGCACTCAGCAGATCATGGTATAATCCTGTTCATCCCATTGGATTCACAGTCTGTATTTAACACACCTCGCCCCTCTTTCCTTGTACTGTTTAATTTGACTTTGCTTCCAGCTTGTCTATTACAGTTAGAAACTGGTATAATGCGTGCAAAGTGAGTTCTTAAGGCTCTCACACCCTAAAGCACCATCCATTCCTATCTCACAGACAATATGTTGATATTTGGTTGAGAAGGATAGATGGTGTACTGATACCGTTATATTGTGATTTTTTGTGTATAGGATCACTCGTTCCTTAAATATCCGCTGTAAGCGGCAGGGGACTAAGATCCTATCAAGAGATTAAGTAGGTAACAGCGGGCACCACGTCGAATCACATGTCAAACGCTTAGTTTATATCCAGCCAAACGCACTGTCTTGATAACATCGATGTTATCGGGACTAGCTCCCAAGAGAGCCTTGCGTAACCTTGTTATGTGTACGTCAACTGTGCGAGCATCAACTTCGAGATCAACTCCCCACACTCTATTAATCAGAGT
Organism: uncultured Alphaproteobacteria bacterium; assembly: GCA_903860855.1. GTDB lineage: Bacteria > Pseudomonadota > Alphaproteobacteria > Rickettsiales > Midichloriaceae > CAIOSF01. Next base: position 10,767 of record CAIOSF010000144.1, read on the forward strand.
ATCGCGTGATAAGACCCTATTGGGGTTCTCCATGAGAGTTTGAAGAATCTGAAACTCTATGGGCGCGAGCTTTATGTCCTTGCTCGAGCGTGTTACAGTATAGGAAGATAAATCCATCTCAACATCTTGAAAACGCAAAAGCTTATCAGCAAATGCAGGTCTGATGCGTCTTAAGACCGCCCTCATTCTTGCTAATAGCTCAACCGGTGCGAAGGGCTTTGTTATATAATCATCAGCACCCCGCTCTAACCCTGTGACTTTATCAAGATCATCATCCTTCGCTGATATCATGATGATGGGGATATTGGCTGTTTCTTGATGGCCGCGTAGAGCCATACACACATCTATACCGGAGCGCGAAGGTAACATCCAGTCCAATAGAATGATATCTGGTTTCTCGGCTTTAGCTGCCTCTATCCCTTCTTCTCCATCGGTTACAAAGCTAACGTTATACCCCTCCTTTTGCAGATTATAGGTAATTACCGTAGCTATAGATTTGTCATCTTCAACTACTAGCACTGTTGGTTTTAACGCTTTGCTCATATATTCCTTACGACAGTAAATTACCAGTATACTTAATCAAGTTTAATTAGAAATCAAATGCTTTTTTCATAAGCCCAGCCTATTCGGTTATTTTACTGAAAACTTCGTTCAGTTTTTGTAAACCGTCAGGACTTTTATCCAGAGTAAACTGTATATTAGGAGTATACTTGGTTCTAAGATTTTTAGCTACCAGGTTGCGAGCTTCATATGACAGATTTTTATTCAAAACCTTCATATAATCAATAATAGAGACTGAAGCATCATTCCTAATAGCTACCAGGACTGTGGCGTTGTGTAGATCTGGACTTACTTTAACATCGGTAATGCTTATGAAGTCTCCACGAATCCCAGGATGTGCCAGATCTCCCTTCAATAGAGCTATGCTGATCAGCTCTTGAATTGTTCTTGCTACCATCATTTGTCTGTGGGATGGTCCTTTTGCGTGCATAGCAATGTTCTAGTTAAAGTCATTATAAGTTGCATTATTGTATAGATAAACTTCTTTATGGTCAAATTAAATTAGTTTATATAGGTATGCTGTAGTTGATGATTCATAGGTGGTAGTCAATAACTCTATATTAAATAAAGTAAATAGCTAAGTTCCTTTAATTACGCACCTTACGCAAGGCAATACTGAGAGACGCAAAATTCCTGGAATTCACTAAATAGGTACCGCGCCGGTTTTGACCAAGTTTTATGAGGTTCTTTCAAAATTTGTGCATAAGGTGAGTAATCATAATATTAATATGATAATTTCAGATAGTTATACCACCAATATATCCCTGAACAAAGGTCTCCCTAATTGCTAGGCCACATCATCAGGTAGTATTACCTCTCTTAAGTTATCGATAAGGCGATCCATTGAGAATTGGTTCAAGCAATCATTATAAGCATTCGTTACATACCTTTTACGCTCATCCGGGTTATGTACCATGCACTCTATCGCGTGTGCCAGACCGTAATGATCACCGGCTTTAAAAAGTAGACCGTTCACTTCATGCTGCATTATATCGGTAATTCCATCTATATTAGAGGCGATGACTGGAACTTTACGAGCCATAGCTTCCAGTATTACAATACCAAAAGCTTCCTGGAGCGAAGGTAGGCAAAAAATGTCTATATCAGCAAAAAACTTGTTTTTATCATGGACAAGCCCCAACATCTCAACTCTATCCTCTAGATTGTGCCAAAAGATATGCTTCTTTATGACCTTAGCGTACTTACCATCTCCCCCTATGATCAGCTTGCAATCCATACCCATCCTCATTGCCAGCACTCCTATGGCCCTAATAAGATACTGGACTCCCTTATTCTTCACAAGACGACCAAGAAATCCTATTCTGATTGTGCCTTGTACCTTATGTTCAGTTTTAGCCTCTAGGTTGGGCTTCTTTTGAAGCCATTCATCATGGGATTTGACATTCAAATTAACGGCTTCCTCACATCTTACATCAGATCCCTTCTTTAGCCTTGGAGCTGGTACTGATAGGTGTGGGCCATAGGGAAGAGGTAAGCGATCAGAAGAGCATCGGGATGGAACGACCGTTTCGCCATCAACCCTCCCTATGGTTGTCACCTGCTGCTCAATATTTGCATGATCTTCAGCGGCATAGTAGTAGGTTGATAGTCTTTGGTCATGGAGAGAGTTATGATCATTCGCAGGATATTGATCATCAGCTCTATCATATGCTATTGACTGCGAGTCCCTTAGCTCATCGGTAACTATTGTACCAGATCCTGTCTTGAGGTCTTGCTTCTTTGTTTGTTTCTCTTCTATATTCAATATCATCCTGCTGCCTGCTGCTCGTTCCTTGCCTTTGGTCTCCTCTGCGTTCTCTGTTGGCCTATTAGATTGTGGGATAGAGGCGATATTATATATGCATACACCTTTAGTACCAGCTTGGGATGCTATTAACTTATTGACGCCTATGACCCTATCGCTATACAGAGACCATGCCCAAGCCGATATCTTTGAGCTGTACATCGTATGCCTGACGGGGATGAAGATGGTGGGTTTTTTGTAAAACATCAGGGATAGGCGTGATACAATGAGCGAGTGTCTACCATGGGCAATTATCACATCAGGCTGAAATTTACGAAGCATCTCGAGCAATTGGCTCGCTGCCTTCATTCTGTGCCAGAAACTAAAGCCGTATTCCAATAGTGCTACCTCATCCGCTGAATACTGGAATTTATCCAACATCCCAGCCTTACTGTTCACAACGGTGAGAACATTGCAAAAGGTTTGTAGTGCATGAGTATAATCAAGAAACGCCTGTTCCATTCCTCCGAACCCATCATTGATCATTAGATGGAGGACCTTTTTCTGATAATGCTTATGATTTCTATGTTCTTCACTCCTCATGGTCCTATTGATATGCTCTTTTTCATTGTGCGCTTCTGCATTCAAGTTCGTCGCTGCTAGATATTCCATTGGTGAGTGAGGGGTGATGGGCTTAACCTTGAACCCGCTGAGCGCTTCATCACGAAGCATCATCTCTATAGACCGTTCATTCTTTTTAGTGTTTCCCATGAGCTCCTCAATTATTTTTTTACTTCTACTTAACTTACTCGCATGCGAAAGTTTCGATTGTAAGCTCTTTAGGCTTACCTAATTGCATGGAGACGATGCGATCAGGATTTACAACGGTGCCATTATTTCTCGAGTCTCCTTTTTTGATTTGATCAATATTGTTCATACCATATACCACCTTACCAAAAGCTGTATATTGACTATCAAGTTGAGGTGTGTCGGCTAACATAATGAAGAACTGACTGTTAGCGCTGTTTGTATCATTAGTCCTAGCCATTGAGACGACTCCCCTCACATGTTTAATGCTATTGAATTCGGCTTGTAAGTTTGGCTTATTGCTATTACCTGATCCAGTGCCGGTTGGATCACCAGTTTGTACCATAAAATTGTCTATAACACGATGAAATGCTAGCCCATTATAGAAATTGCTCTGCACTAAGTCTCTTATGCGCTGTACGTGATTTGGGGCTTTATTGGGACAAAGTTGTATCACGACGGGGCCAGATTTCAGATTCATTGTTATAAAATTATCATAAGCCCCTGTTAGATCACCGGCTTTATTTGGTGAAGCCAACTGGTCAGGTCCTGAGGACACGCTCTGATCTGCTGACAGCGTTGGATAAGACTGATCGCTTATTTCTGATGGCATTTCATTACTCTGATAGGTTGCTTGGGAAGCCGAGGCAGCATCTATGCTAATGCCAAGTCCTACCAGGCAAAATGGAATAGAGAGCGCTAGGCTTTTTGTACAGCCTGCGGTAGCCGATACGCCACGCCGAGTAAGGGTAATAATAGCGCTAAGAACGATAAAATAAAAAAACACCATATTAATAAATTCTCCAAAGTTACATAATCGTAGCCTTCAAACCTGTCTAAGGCTTTAGACTTCACATTTCAATAGTACACATATTTTTAGTATTACAAATACATTTGTTTTCTACTTAAAAGAGAAAATGATTAAAGTAAATTGACTACATTCAAATAGTATTCATAGATTTTTAAAAAACGATCAATATTTCGATAAATCTTACTAATAAACTTGGGATGACACGTTGTATTCTCTTGAGAAAGCATTACGATCATGAGCATTCATTATGAATCCAAGCTATGGGGTAACATTCAATGACGACAAAAGCGATAAGAAAATCTGTTGAAAAATCAGTAAGTAATGCAATACGCTATAACAAAAAAAATGCAAACCTTCAATATTGACAAAGAAGTACTTGATTCTGGAGTAATAAGTGTATTCCACAAAGATCTAAAGAAAGAGCCTGGATCTCATGATCTAGAGTGCATCCAAGAAAGGGCCATAAAAGCAGCTCATAAGATAGAGAAGGAGGTCGCTCAAAATAAAAATGGTCTTCAGAGCTGCATAAGCGGCCAAAGTGATGGAATAAAGAAGTTGTACGAAAAAATTGAGGAGCAATCTAATGGAACATGTGATGTTAACAATATGCAAAGGAAAGCAGATAAAGCTTTGGGCGATTTATTGCAACCATCATCAGGTGGTTGTTTAGATCTGGTTTTTGGCATGGCTAAGGCATATGGTCTTAGAGGCAAGGTATCATCCCTAAATAATAGCGTAAGTTATGCAGTAAAGAAGGTTTATGGTCCTGAAAAAGCTACTTTAGATGATATTTGTTTTGAGTTAAGCAATTGTCGCACATCATTTGCCGATATTTTTGTAGCTTTAAAAAATGATGTTATAATTAAGGAGAACAATAATGTAGCTAAAAGAAATGAAGCTCAAAGGGATGCGGAAAGAAACAATGTAAACCTTAGCGATGAGGAGAAGGCAAGATATGATGCAGCGATTAAAAACAACAAGGACAAGGATGATGAGGCCCAAAAAGATGCAGTAAAGCATCTTATAAAGTTTTACAAAGCTTTTGAGGATGTCTTTTATAACCTCAAAAATATTGCAATAACTAATGAAATTAACAAAGATGATTTATTGCTTGAATCATCTCTCAAACATATTATTAAAAATCTAGATTTAAAGACTGAAAGTCCGGACGCAATAATGGCTCAAGGCAAGGCCATCTCTGAGTTAGGTTTAGCTCTTAACACTAACTCAGCTAGATTAAAAGCTATAGAAAGCAAGAATATACTCCCTGCCTTAAACCTTGATTCATCCGATTTGTTTTCGGGGGTTTATACCTATGATTATGGTCATATGCTTTGGTCTCGGCAAGATAACTGTGCGCAAGATGCTATAAAACTTTTGGGTAGTACTGCAGTTATTTGCAAGGATATAAAAGCATACAGTAATACGATAACAAAATACATAGAGGATCCATCATCTATGACAGATTTATCGTCACCAACTGGTTTTTGGAATGGTGTTGCTGGTGGTTTTCGCTGGACTCTAGAGATATTTGGCGAGGGATTTTCTGAATTTTTTATGGGAGAAGCAAGTTCTGGTAGGCAGCTTGATAGACTTACCAAGCAAGTTGAGAAGATCGCGGCCCATAGTCCTGATTTTGTTGTTAGTATTCAACCTATCAAACTTGAAGCATCGGAGGCTAGATATGGGGTGAATGGTGATTATAGCATCATTGATAATGAAGCGGATGAACACCTTGATATGGGATATAACTATCCAACGATGGCGGAAACAAACTGATACCAGTTCTCACTTTTAATGATTCGGCCATTGCTTTGGTTCTCGGCGGATACTCTGTGGTTACCACCATTCCGTATGCTTTAGTGCATCAAGTACCAGCAAGGCACTTGTTTTCCCTCACGCTGCTCGATTTGAGCTGGCCGCATGCTGCCATTATGTCTTGACCACGAGGGGTGCGAACTGGTGATACATAACCGGCATTCTCTATTATGTCAGCAAATTTCCTGATATCAGCCAAATCGGAAGTCTGGAATATTGTGCCAGGCCATGGATTGAATGGGATCAGATTGATCTTTGCCGGGATACCTTTGATCAAAGTTAACAACCTTTTTGCGTCTTCTGGACTATCATTAATGCTTTTTAGCATTACGTACTCAAATGTGATTCTTTCACCCCTTGTCAAATCAGCATACTCTCTGCATGCTTGTATTAACTCGTTAAGTGGATATTTTTTATTTATTGGTACCAAATAATCTCTTTGCTCGTTGGTTACGCCATGGAGAGATATGGCTAGACGTACTCCCAAGTCTTCTGCGCAATCTAGAATTCTTGGAACTATTCCTGATGTTGATATAGTGATGCGGCGTTTTCCAAGAGTTAGTCCACTTTTATCCAGCAATGTTAAGACTGATTGTCGGACTGCATCATAGTTTAATAATGGCTCCCCCATGCCCATAAAGACTATATTAGTTACTAGTCTTTGATTTTCATCCCAGTCATTAATTCTATCTTTTACCAGTAAAACTTGTTGAATAATCTCTCCAGCCGTCAGATTTCGTACCAATCTTTGGGTGCCAGTATGACAGAACCTACATGTTAATGTGCAGCCTACTTGGGATGAAACGCAGACTGTGCCCCTATGGCCTGTAGATCCATATTCTGGTATATAAACGGTTTCAGCATGACTTCCATCGGCGAATTGTAAGAGCCATTTGCGTGTGCCATCGATCGAAACTAACTCATTCGTTATTTGTGGTAGCGATAGCTTAAGATGATCCTTGATATTGTGTCGAAGTTTCAGAGTAAGATTACTCATATCGGCAAATCTTCTGATATTCGTCTTGTATAGCCAAGTCCATATTTGGTCGGCCCGGAAAGATTTATTGCCTAACTGTTCTACTAAAATTGTTTTAAGATCGTATTTCGTTTTATTGAATATGTCGTTGGATATGTAGGTATCTGGCATGAGATTGAATGATTCAGATAATTTAGGCTAATTGTATAGAGGCTTTTTGCCAAAGTCATAATAAAAATCATACTAATTTCCGTTAGTAATATCGATTTCCATTTCATTTGGAGCTAACCACCTAAATCTTCGCGAGTGAAAAAGTCCCTAATATTCATATAGATAGCAATTTTATCAATATAAAAAGACGTATTGGATGGTCATAAGCATCCGATATTAAACATCACTATTGTCGATGCTAGCGAATTCATATAGACAGGATTATAAAAAAGCAGTGGCAACATGATATTATTACAGAGTCCTTATAGTCTTTACAAAAAATATATAGCTTGCCGGTATAGGATCCTAGCTGCTTCTCTCTTGGTGAGTGCGTTGATTTGCTATATTATCTCCTTTATGTGGGTATTTTTCTATGCTCCTGATGATGCTACTCAAGGTAGCCTAGTCAAGATCATGTACATACACGTGCCCTCTGCCTGGGTAGCAATGTTATCATATGTTGTCATGGGAATAGCGGCTATAATTTTTTTGAGCTATAAAAACCCGTTCTTTGATGCCATAGCCTACACGGCGAACATAGTTTCTTGGCATGCAACAAGTACTGCTATCATCACTGGTTCAATATGGGGCAAGGCTGCTTGGGGGACGTGGTGGGCCTGGGATGCAAGGTTGACTTCGATGCTGATGCAGTGGATGATGCTCCTCATATGCATGATGCTGAGGCAGGGTAGAAGGGGAAATCAGACTAGTTGTATTTTTGCTGTCGTTGGATTAATCAATATTCCGATCATTAAGTTTTCGGTTAATGCTTGGGCGACTCTTCATCAGCCAAGCAGTATTATGAGTAAAAATGGTATGGCCATTGATAGTTCTATGCTCTATCCATTGTTGTTTTCGTTTTTTTCAATGATTATATTTTATAAGGGAAGCAGCATATTGATCTTGCAGAGGAGATTAGAGTTTATGCAAAGATCTAATAGGCAAAACTACAGCGGGCAGAATTACAGAGCTAGTTCTGGTGGAGGGAGTAGGATTTGAACCTACGTACGC
>CAIOSF010000145.1 GCA_903860855.1 uncultured Alphaproteobacteria bacterium
GGGAGATGAATGCCGCGCCATTGGTATTTCTGTTCTATTTGATGCAATGTCGATAAATGCTACGATCACATCACTGAGTTCTTCGTTTAACTGAGAGGCAAACTCATCTTTATGTCGCTTCATCGTTTCATTAGCCACTCTAGTAAATTCAACCTTATCGTACCGATTAGCGATTATATTAAAAACAGAGGAATTCATCATAATCCATAGTTTTTTATTAACTATATGGATGACCTCAATATCTCTAAACTCAAGATTAACCCCGATCTTTTTAAATACTTGTAGTACCAGCTCTATCATTGGTATGGCCATTGATATTTTAAAACTAACATATATAGTAGTCTCCAAATAAAAAAGATAACTTACATAGTTAATGAAATACATGCTTAATAAATTTCTAAATATTTTCAATGCCTTTCAAAATCCTTGGGAGGATGAAAAACCAAGACATAGCAACAACAATGATGATATCCAGAACATAGTCCGCAAGAGTAAAGAAAAAATAAATCAAATCTTCGGTAGCAATGGCAAGGGAGACGGTACGAATGGTAGTGATCCGAAAAAAGTTGCCAGGATAGCCTTACTCCTTCTTGTCGGCCTGCCGCTACTTGGTTGGCTCAGCACTGGTTTTTATACAGTAGATCTCGATCAACAGGGAGTAGTGACAAGATTTGGTAGATACAACCGTATTTCTGATCCAGGCTTGAATTATAAATTACCTGATCCAATAGAATTGGTTGAGAAAATCAGTGTTACTAGGATAAACAAAGAGTTCATAGGAATCAGAAGCTCTGTTGAGCGATCTAGCAGCAGCTCAGTATCTAGTATATTTGGCAACAACTCCTCAAGTTCTAGTGACAAGCAGGAGAAAGCCGATCTAAGCATCCCAGAAGAAAGCCAGATGCTGACAGGTGACGGCAACATCATAGATCTCCATTTCTTCGTTCAGTGGCACGTTAAGAATCCAAAAGATTACCTATTTAATATCCGTGATGACGCCGGAGAAAGTACGGTTAGATCGAGTGCAGAAAGCGCAATAAGACAGGTGATAGGCACAGTGAAGTTATATGAAGCCTTATCCGACCAAAGGCAAAGCATCGAACAAAAGACGAGAGTTATCCTCCAACAGATGCTAGATAGTTATGGATCCGGTATATCCATAACGAGTCTTGGGATCCTATACAGTTATGTACCACCAGAAGTGAGGGATGCATACAGGGACATCCAATCAGCAAAAGCCGATAAGGAACGTGAAATAAACCAAGCATACTCATATCGCAATGACATCATTCCAAAGGCAAGAGGTGAAGGCCAAGCTGTGATATCAGAGGCTAAGGCTTACAAAGATGCTGTTGTTCTTAGAGCTGCTGGTGAATCTGAAAAGTTCAACACAATCTATGCTCAGTATACAAAAGCCAAAGATGTAACTCGCAAACGTCTTTATATAGAAACTATGGAAGATGTAATGTTAAAAACCAAAAAGATTATAGTTGATAGCAATAGCAAAGGTCTTTTGCAGATGATGTCTTTAAGCGACATGATGAAAAACAGCAAAGGTGCTCAACAATAGATGAATAGGACCAAGAATAGAAATTTTATTTTTATATGTTAATAGCAGATAATTTGAGCAAAGCCTACCAAATCATCGCCCTCCTTGGGCTGGATGATCACACTTATACCCATCTTTCAGCAAGGGTAAATGGTGGGTTTCTTATCAATGATTTTGGTTATCTCTTCTCGGAAATGTCTCCAGATAAACTGCTTAAGGTTGATTATGATGGCTTGGTAAAAAATTGGCAAAATGCGAATGAAAATGACAAAATTGGCAATAATACGAACTATCCTGAGACCGGAATAGAACGGCGTGATTGTAGTAACGAGGGAGATCCGAAGTTCAACGATGCTTTGGACTTGAATCCACATGTAATGGACAAGCCCAAGGCGAAGTCAAAAGCGTATAATCACACGGGCTATATCATTCATAGCAGCATATACAAAGCTAGGCCCGAGATTAATTATATATTTCACATTCATGTTCCTGAAATCGTAGCTACATCCATCTATGGTCTACTACCCATTAGTCAGTGGAGCTTGCATTTATATGATAAAGTCTCTTACGCAGACTATAACTCTCTCGCTCTAATGGAAAGCGAACATGGCAGTACCATTGCATCAGATTTGGGTAGTAACGATGTCATGCTACTTAAACATCATGGCGCAATAATATGCGGAACAAAAGTTCACAGCACATTGTTCTTTACCTATCATCTGTATATGGCTTGCAAAACACAGTGCTTAGCCGGTCATAGAAGCGATGCAACAATTAGTCATCTAATAGCGGAGAAAGCTCGCAATGATTTGCTATCGTTTGAGCATGATATAGGTCAGCGCGACTGGTTGGCATGGCTGCGTTTACTTGATAGAAAGGGAGAGATGGTATAGTAAATGAAGTTAATATCTGTATAAATATAAATTAAACTAAACATAGAGAAGCAAAAAATGAAGAGTAAGATATTTGGGTTTGGCGGCGTAGGTGCCATTTTATTATTGCTAATAGTGGCATTTAATTCAGCATATATACTTGATCAAAGACAGTATGCCCTGGTGCTACAATTCGGTGAACCAGTAGCTACCCGTCTTGAACCAGGTCTCAAGTTTGTGATTCCATTTATCCAACAGACAAAGTTCTTCGACAATCGCGTGCAAAATATTTCTTTTTCCTCGGGAGATTCAAGTGAGGTAGTTGCAGCCGACCAAAAGACCATGAAAATGGATTCCTTTGCTAAATACCAAATTGTTAATCCTCAACAATTTTATCAAGCCGTGCAAAACGAACGAAGCTTGAAAATTAGAATGGGCTCTGTTATAGAATCAACAATAAGAGAGGTCATGGGCAGCGTGGCCTTTTCTGATATCTTAAGCGAAAAAAGAGCAGAGATCATGGAGAGAATCGTCTCGGAGGTTGACAGACAAATGCAACCTTTTGGTGTTAATGTTCTCGATGTACGCATTACACGGGTAAGCTTACCAGAAAAAGCGAGAAATTCTGTCTACGAAAGAATGAAGACCGATAGGGAGAAAGAATCGAAAGATATTCGTGCTCAAGGCTCAGAAGAAGCTCAGATCATAAGAGCAAATGCTGACAAAGATAAGGTCACTATTATAGCCGAAGCCCGTAAGCAGGCTGATATTCTAAAGGGTGAAGGAGATGCTGAAACGATTAGAATTTTTGCTAATACTTACAATCAAGATCCTGAATTCTTCACATTTTATCGCTCTTTACAAGCCTATCGCAATGCATTAGGTAATAGCGATACTACTCTGGTTTTATCATCAGACAACCAATTTTTATCATATATGAATAGTAAATGATTGATACTCATCTCATTTTGTAACCAGTAAATTGTCTAGAGCTTGTGCTCAGGAGGATAGCGAGCTGGTTCAGGAGAGATGACATATTAGTTTCATTAATCATATATGCGGAGCCTAACTCCCTCTACTCCTCCATCAATTATGGCCTTTTTGCTATGTAAATTGTAGGTAAGAACTTCCCCATGAATTTTTCCATCCTTACTATTAACCACAACCCTCCCTCTTAATTCTACTGTCGTAGTTTTGTGGCTGTATATCGCAGTATCCCCACTGGCATCTATGTCTTCATTTTTAATACTCACATTACCTACAGCCTCTATTTGTTCCACCCCCTTCGTGTCCTTACTATATTTGATCGTCGCCTTATTAGCTTGTAAAATAGCACCTTCTTGCCTCACTTCCACTCTTCCTTCTAGGATAGCCATATCCTTTCCATAGAACACAGTCATTTTGTTCGTATTTATTACCAAAGCATGGGCTTTATCAGTTGTATATAGTAACACCATAAGTATGATGAAAAAAAACCTACGCATTGAATTCACGACCAATGGATGGTTATGCAAGAGGTCTAATGCCATTTTGTTTAATAAGTAACTCATATATAGCCAAGCGAATATGCAAACCGTTCTTGTTAATATTTATCGTAATAAGCTTACTTACGTGGTTTAGTCAATCGATAAGAATACTTGAGATAGTTTCGCAAAGTAATGAGATCTTTATTTCTTTTTTAAAGATGTCGCTATATATCACCCCATATCTATGGTATCTAATTATCCCCATAGCGGTACTCATTACTGTTGTAAACGTAGCCCATTATATGACGAATCACAAAGAGATTCTGATCATGCAGAGCCTTGGCATGACAAAATGGCAAATAGCTAAGCCCATCATACTGCTATCGATTTGCATTACGGTCGTACACTATACTATCTCTCTATATATAATGTCGACCTCATACCATAGGTTTCGTGATCTCCAGCTGGAGATGCAGCAGCAATACGGTTTGGCCCTATTAGCTGAACATGTATTTGCCACACAAATTCCTGGCATAACCATATATGTTGGCAAAAAAAATGGCATAAATTCTCTCGAACAGATATTCGTTGATGACAGCAGAGATATGAATAAACAGATAACAATGACAGCTGAAAGTGGTAGTATTAACCAAAATGAATTAGGTGAGATTGTATTATTTTTGCAGAATGGCTCGTATCAAGAATATCACAAAAAAAACACAAGCAATCCTATTCTTACCTTTGACAAATATCAAATGGTTCTACCTATACAAGGGGAAGGATCAGCAGAAAGAAGGTTTGATGCTCACGAACAGCCTGCCATTAGCATGCTATTTTCTGAAAATACAAAGGCAAAAGCCTATGGTCACCAAAGAGTGGTATGGCCATTATATTCTCTAGTAATTACGAGCATATGCTTAGGATTATTTTTATCTCCTGGCCGACGACCTCGCAACAGCGCAATTTATAGCATGCTATTGTGTTTGTTACTAATAGCGATAAGTTTCTTACTTCAGGGCTTAGCGATCAAGTTATCAGCCACAATTATATTGATGTATTTTGTTCCTATTTTATCCTTGCTAATTGCCTTAACGAGACTAATATACGATGAGTAAATTTGGCAAAATCTAGGGAAAATGACTATAGCCAACCTTATACGTAAGTTACCAGAGTATGCTGACGACATAAAGCAAAATCTCGATAACATCTTCATTCAAGATAAGAACAATCTTTCTAAGCTACAGTTGTACGGAGTGGCCCTGAGCGTTGCATATCTCCTAAAAAATGAGCAACTCCTCAATAATGTTAGAATGGAAGCCAAGATGTTCCTCGAAGAGGTAGATGCAACGGCATGTAAGGTTGCTGCCATCATGATGGCAATGAATAATACTTATTATCATTTTATAAAGGATATAGAAAGCGATGATGATTTAGGTGCAAAAGAATCAGGTTTAAGAATGGAGAGCGTTACTAATCCAGCAATCAATCAAACCGAGTTTGATATGTACTGCTTAGCCGTATCTATTCTGCATGGCTGTAATTACTGTTGTAATGTTCATTCCCGCAAACTAAGAGCAAAAGGTGTGACTGATGGAATGATAGGTGATATAGCAAGGATTGTATCGGTTTTAAAGGCAGCCAGAGATACATTAGATATAGAAAGGATGCGTAGTTATGACTTTATCGTGCGAGAGGAGTCAATTGGTGGCTAAAAAAGAAACGTTTGATCCAAAATTTGATGGTGGATCTATTATTGCATGCGACATAATCACTGATTTGGCCGCGGACTTGAGCATAGAAACCTATGACGCGTTAATCAAGGTAAAGGGATTAGTAAAGGTTGCTATAGTAGGCAAACCAAATGTAGGGAAATCGACTTTATTCAATAAGCTGTGTCGCAGAAACTTAGCTATAGTCAATGATAGACCAGGAGTAACAAGGGATAGGAAGATTCATGAAGCGACCTTAGGAGATCTTGAGTTTTTACTGGTTGATACAGCAGGATGGGAGTTTGTCGACCGCGATATCATGGTAAAAGACCTTATGCGCCAACAAACAACAGCTGCTGTTGCTGATGCTGATGTTATTTTGTTCGTTGTCGATGCAAGAGAAGGTATCAATCCTCATGATATTGAATTTGCTGCCGAGATAAGAAAACATGCAGCAAGTAAAACAATTTTGGTGGCAAATAAGAGTGAGAGCTCCAAAAGGATAGACGCAGGTGATTTATTCTCCTTGGGCTTAGGGGAGCCTGTATTCGTATCATCAGCTCACGGACTTGGGCTTGATCAACTCTATGTATCTCTCTCAAATTTTATTAGTGCTGATATCCCTGATAATGATTGGGATGATAAGAAAAAACGTTCCAAATCCAAGTCAAGAGAGAAGGAGAATGCACCAACTAAAAGCGATGCATTAACAACAAAAAACGACCCAATGGCAGATATCAATCTAGCAATAGTTGGTAGGCCAAATGTTGGAAAGTCAACGTTATTTAACAAAATCATAGGTTATGATCGAGTCATAGTCGCTGATGCCCCTGGCACAACGAGGGATGCAATAACTGAGACAATTGGAGTTGGCGATAGAAATATTGTTCTAATAGACACAGCCGGTATAAGAAAAAGATGCAAAGTTGAGGACATAGTCGAAAGCAACTCTCTCGGCCAAAGTATAACAGCTATCCGTCGAGCCAATGTCATTGTATTAATGATGGATGCGCGAAATCCCCTTGAAAAGCAAGATTTGGCTATTGCAAAAATTGCTGTCAATGAGGGTAAAGGTCTGATTGTCGCAATAAATAAATGTGATTTGATCGAAGATATCAAGCTCCTGCAAGAGCAGGTAACATATACTCTGCAGCATGTACTAAATGATCTGGCCCAGGTCTTCGTTGTTTACCTTACCGCCATCACTGGCCGTAACGTTGATCGCTTGCTCCGGGCAGCCGAGCTTGTTCATTCACACTGGCAAACCAAGATAAGCACAAGCGATCTGAATCGCTGGCTGCGTGGAGCAACAAGTAGTTACATTCCACCGACGACTACCCATGGCCGCCGCATCAAGATCAAGTACATCACTCAGAAAGCTAGTCGCCCTCCAACTTTTTATCTGAATGCCAATGCCGAATTGCCAGGGCATTACGAGAGATATCTAAAAAAATCCCTCTCTCAGTGTTTTCAACTTAGAGGCACCCCCATTAGATTTGTCGTGAAGAAGAGTGATAATCCGTACGATTAATAACTCACCTTGCGCACAGATTTTGAAAGAACCTCATAAAGCCTGGTCTCAAAACCATACTACCTTTTAGTGCAGTCTCGGAGTGTTGCGACTCTCAGCAACTGCCTTGAGTAAGGTGAGTTAGACCAATTGCGACGCAAGTCAAAGGCGAAGTCAAATTAAATAGTACAAGGAGAGAGGAGCGAAGTGTGTTGAATGCAGACCGTGAATCCAATGGGATGAATGGGTATACCATGATCTGCTGAGTGCATCTTCACGAACCCATCGCTGAGCAACAAGCGACAATATACTGGTTAAAAGCGGGAATTGTTACTAGATCATCTAGACGCCAGCATCCGATACCTCGGAGTATATTCAACGTAAAGCTGTTTGGCGATTTTGTTATCATCAGGATTATATGGCCTTACCCCTAATATTCCTGTCATCTTACGGATCACCTCTCCTGCAATTGGAGCAGCTATCATACCACCAGTGGTAAAACCAGCATTAATTCTATTGGATTTTGCTTCATCTATCGCAACGAATATGATATATTTTGGATCATGAATAGGGAATACGCCAATACATGAGGATAGATTGAGCTTCTTATTGTAGCCGCCATTCTGAACTTTCTCCGATGTACCAGTCTTGCCTCCAATAAAATAACCCGGCACCTCAGCTTTTTTTGCCCCTCCCTGCTCGACTACCAAGCGCAACATACCCCTCATCGTATTAGAAGTTTTGGCACTAAATACTCTTTTGCCTTCAGGTATAGCGCCAGAAGGGTCACCCACTCCATCATTTTCCATTTTGAGTATTTGCGGTTCGTGCAGGATCCCCCCATTCACCACGGCACCTATAGCTTGAATTGTATGGAGAGCTGTGACGGCTATGCCATGACCATAACTCATCGTTATCAAATGGACATCGCCCCACTTATTGCCTGACGGATATATAGGTCGTCCAAGCTCTGGTAATGGTAGGTTTACCAGTGATAACATACCAATTTTACGCCAATATTCTTTCTGTTTGGCTATGCCGACCTTTCTGGCGATTTGCGCTGCTCCAATATTCGATGAATACATCAAAATTTCTGGCACAGATAACAATCCACCCTTGCCACGATAATCACCAATCTCAAATCGACCAATCTTCAATTTTGATGAGACATCAAAAGCCTCATCAATCCGGATTTTATCAGTATCAAGGCCCATAGCTATGGTGAGTATTTTGAAGGTAGATCCCATTTCATGTACTGCCAAAGTAGCATGATTAAAAGTGTTTTTGTCTTTTTTATTTGTTTGATGGGGATCAAAGTCTGGTAAGCTTACCATAGCAACTATCTCTCCGCTCATAACATCAGCTACTATACCAAAACCACCGACTGCGCTATTAATACCTATACTCTTCAGCAACTCTTCCCTTAAGGCGTGTTGCACTCTTGCATCAACTGACAGCTTGAGTGATTGATCTGAGCCCAGTAATGTTTCATCAAATGATCTTTCAATTCCAGCTATACCATTACCATCGACATCAACATAACCAACCAGATGAGAGAAAAGCCTCTCGGTAGGATAGACTCTTTTTTCATCTACCATTTCATAGATCCCTGGTATACCAAGAGATCTTATTTTTTCCTGTTCATAGGGAGTAATATGCCTCTTAATCCAAATAAATTGCTTTCCTCCTTTGAGCTTTTTAAGAATATCTTTCTCATTTAACTTAAGAACAGCAGCTACCTTAGCGGCGGCCTCCTCCATTCTTATTATCTGTCTGGGATGAGCATAAACTGAGAATGTTTCAATATTTGTCGCCAATATCATACCATTACGATCAAGAATATTAGCTCTTCTATTTGCTGATTTACCTGCTTCATGTGAAATAACTTCTGCAAGCTCACTGCAGCTCATACTGCTTACATCAATCAACCTGACTGCTATAACAAGGTATGCTAGCACTATGGAGATAAACACGAATGCAAGGCGTTTATTACCACCAAACAAAGAATCAGCAGAGAGATCAGCTACGGCAAAGACTCCTTGCAGATCCTTTTGCAGGCCACGCTTTCCCAAACAGCCCACATTGATATCGTCGTTGCAACTCATTTTTTTTGATCCCATTCTAGTATTTGTTCGCTCCTGATTGGCTCAATCGATGGAAGCAGAGCATCCTTAAGTTTACTAATTCTCCCAGGCTGAGAAAGGTGACTAAATTCCACCTTTAGTAGCTGAATTTCTTTCTTTTCTGCTATTATCTCCTCTTCAATATTTTGAATAATCTTTATATTTTGCTTAGTGGAGTGCTTGATTTGGTGCAAGGCAAAGGCGCTAATAACAACCATTAATATTATTGGTATCACCA
>CAIOSF010000146.1 GCA_903860855.1 uncultured Alphaproteobacteria bacterium
ACGGTAGGCTTCAGCAAGGGGATGATTATGAAGATATTTTGCATGTGTGGCTTTAGCATCGGCCTTATGGGAACGGCATTGGGAACGTTATTGGGTATATCTTTTTCGTTGAATATCAATGGAATCAAAGAAATAATAGAAGAGTTCTCTGGTAAAACACTATTTGATCCGGTCATATATTTCTTGACGAGCTTGCCATCTCATCTCGAATGGGCAGAGGTTGGTCAGGTTGTTGCTCTTTCTTTGTTTTTTTCGTTGGTGGCGACTATATATCCAGCTATAAGGATAGCTAAATTAGCGCCAGCTGAGGTGTTGAAGTACGAATGACTCATCTGTGGTGATGTTATCTTTATATCACGAAAATTTGGTGGTGGAGGTGGTGCTGAGATGTGTATTGATAGCGTGAATCACAAGCCATAGTAGATATTGATATTGTTATTTGGATAGACCAAAACATCATCAGAAAGATTCATTGACTTCAAAACAACAAAAGTAATAATGACTCCAATAAACAACCAATGCAAAATGCGAACTTGATTACATGGCAGGTACATTAAATAAAGTTACCTTAATAGGTAACGTTGGTAAGGATCCAGAAATACGTTCAACTCAGGACGGGAAAGAGATAGCGAGCTTTTCTATTGCTACATCCGATGTTTGGCGGGATAAATCTTCTGGCGAAAAGAGAGAGAGGACGGAGTGGCATAAAATCGTTGTGTTCGTTCCTCAGCTTGTGACTCTAGTAAGAAACTACATACATAAGGGTAGTAAAATATACATAGAAGGAGCTCTGCAAACCCGCAAATGGATGGATCAGAGTAACATAGAAAAATATACAACAGAGATCGTATTGCAATCATATAATAGCTCACTAATATTATTGGATAGCAAAGGAGGTGAGGGGACCGTTAACACCGAATTCGGCGGAGGAGCAATAAGTGAACATAGTGCTGATTCTGATGGAGGGAAGAAACGCAAGCCAGCATTAGGGACCTATGAAATAGAGGAAATTGATGACGATATTCCGTTCTAGGAGGGCATATAGATTATAAATTCAAAATGATTGACCTAACATCCTTTTTCGTACTAGCCT
This sequence comes from uncultured Alphaproteobacteria bacterium, assembly GCA_903860855.1. Taxonomy (GTDB): domain Bacteria; phylum Pseudomonadota; class Alphaproteobacteria; order Rickettsiales; family Midichloriaceae; genus CAIOSF01. The sequence continues at coordinate 1,094 of CAIOSF010000146.1, forward strand.
TTCAGTAGTAGCGGATCTTTCGTGATGGAGCTAGTTATAAGTCTTTATATCATATCATTTTTCGAATTTAAGTAATGCAATGAGGGATGGTTAGTTATTACCGTGGTATGATGATGGACTATCTATGATACCTCACTAAAATTGATGCTAACTGATTATATTAAATAGTGTTGAGAGATGGATTATGAGCAAAAGAGTGTTAGTGACAGGCGGTACAAGGGGATTGGGTAATGCTATATCGGTGGCTATGAAGAATGCTGGTTATCACGTTGCGGTGACTTACGCTGGCAATGATGCCGCCGCTCGTGAGTGTGAAGCGGCACTTGGTATTAAAGCTTTTAAGTGGGATGTTGCTGATTTTGAAGCATGTAAGCAAGGAATGGAGTTAGCAAAGGCATATCTTGGGGGAAGTATCGAAGTTTTGGTAAATAATGCAGGTATTACCAGGGACGCAATGTTGCATAAGCAAACATTGCAAGGTTGGCAAGATGTGATACGCACAAATCTTGGTTCGGTATTCAATATGAGCAGATTAGTGATTGATGATATGAGAACGGCGAAATATGGACGTATTATAAGTATGAGCTCGGTTAATGCTCATGGGGCAATGGGGCAGACAAACTATGCCGCTGCCAAAGCTGGCATCGAAGGATTCACTAGATCTTTAGCTTTGGAAACGGCCAGACTGGGCATTACTGTTAATGCCATAGCTCCTGGTTATGCTGACACAGAGATGATGACCACTATACCGACTGAGGTTTTGACAAAAATTTTAGAAAAAGTTCCCATGAATAGGTTGGGGAAAGCAAAGGAGATCGCTGCGGTTGCGGAGTTTTTAGCTAGCGATAAGGCCGCTTTCATCACAGGAGCTGTTATTGCTGCAAACGGTGGGTTGAGGATGTGATACCAAATTCCATCTTAAACACCTACACTATCATATGTCGGAACTAAGCCATCTTGGTCTAAGTAGATAACGTAATATTATAGAACGCACGTTTGGATTAATGAAAGAAAATAAGCCTATAGTCACAAGATACAATAAACTCGATGCTTCCTTTATGAGCTTTATCGCTCTTGCTGCTATGAAAGTTTTTAAGTTGCTTTGTTAACAGCACTATACGTTATTTTGTTTCGTTTTTATATCTTTTGATATTGGCCTTAACTATCAAATTGGCTATTGTATTGATCAACAGGTGGAATATTTTTTAAATGAAACAAATAATTCTTGCAAAGCCTCGAGGGTTTTGTGCCGGCGTTGAACGAGCTATTGCTGTAGTAGAAATGGCTCTGAGAAAATATGGCCCTCCGATCTATGTTAGGCATGAGATAGTTCATAACAAGCATGTAGTCGCACGCTTACGAGAGCGGGGGGCTGTTTTTGTCGATGAATTGGACGAAATTCCTAAAGATAGTATAGTCATTTTCTCAGCTCATGGCGTTTCATCTGGTGTTGAATTCGAAGCTAAAAGCAATGACTTAAAGATAATAGATGCTACATGTCCTTTGGTCAAAAAAGTGCACCACCAGGTACAAAAATATGAACAGAGTCGCAGGACGATCGTGCTTATAGGGCATAATGGTCATCCTGAGATTGAAGGAACAAAGGGAAGGGTCAATGCCCCAGTCTATGTAGTCGAAAATATGGCTGATGTTGAGAGTCTTGCCCTGTTGCCTGATACACTAATATCATATGCTACCCAGACAACTCTCAGCATCGATGATACTACTGCGATGATAAATGCTTTATATGGGAAATTCAAAGAAATACAGGGACCTGAGCTCAACGATATATGCTATGCTACACAAAACCGGCAGAGAGCTGTGAAGGCATTGGCTGAGAAATGCGATACTATCATGGTCGTCGGTAGTAAGAATAGCTCAAATTCCAATAGATTAAGGGACATAGGGGAAGGGTGTGGTGTTGCATCATATCTCATCAATGATGAGTCCGATATAGAGCTAACCTCTCTCGGTGAACGAGTTGGCGTGACGGCCGGGGCATCAGCACCAGAAAAAATTGTCGAGGACGTAGTGGCTTTCCTGCTGAAGGCCCATCCAGGGGCTGAGATTATTGAAATGACTGGGATTGAAGAAAATGTGAAATTCCGCCTACCAAATGGCCTTGAATGATGCGATCATTTACAAAAACCATAGAATAATGTTAGTTAGAGCGCTATTAATTATCACCTATTAATAGTTTGTTTTTGCAATGACTTCATAATAATCATCGATCAGACGTGACCGTTCTTTCTTAATTTTTTGATATTCCTCATGAATTGATCTATAAGTACATCGCAATATCGTTGTTAGATTCATGCTTTGCCGTACTTGGCTCTATCTTTGGTGCAGGCATAGGCATGGCAGGTTCTATTTGCAACTCTTTCTGTTTTTCTTGTCGCTCACATAAATTCAATGAATTTGATCTATCTTTGGAAGAGTAGCTCATATCATTCATTGCATCGCTTAAGTGTAAGCTTCCTCATGGGCAAGAAATTTAGAAAAGTCTTTATACAGTTTTTCAACAAGATATGCAATTTTGATATACTTATTCGAGTACATAGTGTTTTTTATATCAATCTCTTTGACCCTAAATAGTCTCCCAATTGTAGCAATGTATATGAGTCTATACAGATAGCCATGGCTAGTTTCTTGTCGGTAAATAAGATTTGCTCTAATTTGCTATTATTCCCCATTACTTCTGATATAAGTTTTACCACATCATCGTACACTTTAAGGTTGTTCTCGTTCTTCATGAATAGTCTGATTTTTTTATTTATTTTTTCATTAAAAACCTCGCTTAAAGTGTCATATACTGTTTTGATTTCAGCGTTATTTTTTGCTATCAGTACTGTATAAACTATCTGATGATATAATATATATGGTATATCGTAAGTACCCTCCGGGTTTATAACCAACTTAGTGGGGATTGTTATGCCACATAATTGCGCTATTCTATCGCTTATTTTGGAATTATTGGATTCTAGGGTCATAGCTTCTTTGGCTAATGCTTTTGTAAAAATGTCCTAACCCTTGCTGATGCTACCGCAGCATACCATTAAATATGGATAGGTTTATCAAATGCACCTAAAGCAGCTTCCTTTATGGCTTCGCCTATACTTGGATGACCGAAACATATTCTTGCAAGATCCTCTGATGATGCCACGAATTCCATTGCTATCACTATCTCTTGGATCAACTCTCCAGCACCTGATCCTACTATCGCCGCTCCGATTATCTTATCGCTTTTTTTATCCGTGATGATCTTGACAAGTCCGCTAGTTTCTCCGTTGGCCCTTGACCTGCTATTAGCGGTGAGAGGAAATTTACTTACCTTGTAATCTATGTTTTCTTGTTGTAACTGGATTTCTGATTTACCAACAGTAGCAATTTCTGGGTGGGTGTAAATTACGTTTGGTATATTATTATAGTTAATAATAGGAACATGAGAGCAAATTATTTCGGCTACAGCAAAACCCTCTTCCGATGCTTTATGAGCCAACATTGGACCAGCGATCACATCACCAATAGCGTATATGTGTGGAATGCTTGTTTTAAAATTGGCGTTGACGACGATTTGACCAATTTTATTGAGCTCAACCCCGACTTTTATCCCCTCCAGGTTTAAGCCATTAGTATATGGTCTGCGGCCGATAGCAGATAATAAGATATCGCATTCAATGACATGAGATTCTCCAGCTTGTTCATAAGATAGGACGACTTTATCGTCTCTTACTTCAGCTTTTTGTACCTTGGCGTTCAGAGTGAATGATAGTCCTTGGTCTGATAGAATTTTTTTTGCTTCTTTTGATATGTCTTTATCAAACGCAGGTAGTATTTGATTGGCATACTCTACCACTATAACCTCGGATCCAAGACGAGACCAAATTGATCCCATTTCTAGACCGATGACCCCGGCCCCTATGATGGCAAGTTTAGCTGGTACAGATTGTAAAGAGAGAGCTCCTGTTGATGAAACAATGCGCTCCTCATCCACAACAACTCCCGGTAAGGAAATCGATTCAGAACCTGTCGCTATAATGATATTACTTGCGATGATGCTCGATTCTACACCTGATCCACTAGTAATTCTCAATGTATGGCTGTCGATAAAGGAAACCCTCCCTTCTATGAATTGGATACCATTCTTACCAAAGAGTGACATAATTCCTTTTGCGAGATCGGCAACAACTCTGTCCTTTCTCTCCATCATCTTTTTCAACGATATGGAAACACTGCCCAGATCTATGCCGTGATTTGCCATTTCATGTAGGGCCTCATAGTACTTATGGCTTGAGCATAGGAGAGCCTTAGATGGAATGCATCCAACATTTAAACAGGTACCGCCTGGCGTAGATTTTATATCAATGCAAACGACTTTTTTTCCTGCTTGAGCTGCTTTGATTGCAGCTACATATCCCCCTGGCCCAGCTCCTATTACAGCTACATCATATGATATCATCGGATTATTCATAACTATGTGATTACTAAAAGAGTCTAAAATATATCGAGATCATACCCTCATACGCGAATGGATTCAATGCCTCGTAACGTATGTCAAATGAGTTGAGTGAAGGAATATATTACGTGATCGTTCTTCCTAAACTCTTATCTAGAACTGGGGCAAAGGATAAGCTGATGCCCACCAGATGGGCAGTTTTTCTTGCATCTGGTGGTTTATTCGATAATAAGGTTCCCAAAAAGTACAAATCTACACTTGCATTTGTGGAGGATTGGCTCTAGCCAGATTAATGCGCTCAGCAAACCCCAACGGCTCAATGTTAGCTTCTCTTTGTTGAATTTGCCCTGCTCCAGCCAATACCTTATAAGAATCGGAGGCTTGTTGCATTATATCGATGTTATGCTGCAATTTATCATCAGTTACTCCCTTGCCTCTGATGAGTATATTAATCATGTTAACGAACTTATCCAATAAATCACCAAGCATACTGTAGTTTCCCCCTCTGCGCTCTGCCATAATCCGTGCGGCTTCCTCCATTTTTCTGATGACTGAAGGACTGCAAAATGTACGAATGGCAGCAGAGCTAATTTGGTGCTGTTGTGGCTGGTCAACGTTCACATCAGCATGGACTTGCTGGACATTGGCAAGTTGATTTTCTAATACACGTGCAATAGTTTTAGGGCTATGTTCTTCAAATAGCTTGGTCACGGCTGCTCTTTGCTCTAATGCTGCTGTTATTGCTGGAATGTGGAGAACTCCCTGTGATAGTGTTATTTGCTCAATATACTCAGCTTTCTTATCATCGCTAAGGTCTTGACCTTTTATTTCTTCCTTTAAATTCTCAAGTTTGAAATAAAAATCGCATTTCTGCACAGCATCCATTTGATGAGCTGTAGTACTGATTGGTAGTAAAATGTCACTGATACGTACGAAATCACGAGGTACATTAATACCATCTTTGATTGCGTTCATTAGTATAGCCTTAGCGCTAGGGCAGGCAACAAATCCTTCACAGCTCCGGTAATTGCAGCAAGTCGGATTATGAAATCAGCATTTGCTTTATACTCAAAACTTGTAGGCAGGGCTATCCCATACTCTATATCTTCCTGACTTGCGTCTTGAGGATATTTTATATTAACGATATCCCTAATCAGCGAGCCATCATAGTTACACTTCGTTTGGATGTCCATAAGTGCATCTGCAAAAGTCGCAACACGTACTTGATTATAGTTATCACCCAGCTGATTTTCTGGTGGCAACACTGGCTTATCCCCGAGTAGGTCCCCTGTTAATTTGTTCACTATGTCAATTGCAGTTTGTTTTTCTGAGAATCTATTTCCAAGATACTTTAAAAACGCCTCTCTCTTAGCACCTTGTCCCCATTGAGATTCCATTCCAGTGACGTAATGATCGGTATCTCCAGTTCTTTCTACTTGTAATGCCGATGAAACAAGGCGCTTTAGATAAATTATATCATGGACTTCATAAGCATTACTACCTGGGTGCAGCACGGCAATCTCATCGCATTGAGCTTGATAAGCGAATGGACCATTTGCGTAACTACGGGTTGTTATTAATTCTTTGGCGAATAGATCAAGATGAGCGATCTTGGCATCATATAATGTGCTGCCCATACCGGTACTTTGAGAAGTTTCTAAAGCAAAAAGGGCTTCTTGCAGTTTTGTTACCGATCCATCAGCGCAAGCAAAATTCGCATATGGCATGAGCTTTATTTTAACTTTCTCGAATTCTGCCGCGGGGAGAGCCGCCATCCCGTGAGCCCCATTCTTAAGTCCTTGAAGAAGTTTAACCATGGCTGAAAGGCTTTCAAGAGCATCTTTTCTTTGGCCATCATTAAAGCCATGTGCAGAAAATTTACTCATGGCCATATCATCAAATTCGCGCTTGAAGTCAGGGATCAGTACTCCTATTTGTGTCGCAAGCTTCTTACCCTCGGCATTGCGTGCATCCTCAGAAAGGCTATGAATGTTCAGAGGTTGGCCGTCTGCTCTTAATAGAGCTCCTGGATCTAACATGTCCTCTGGCTTTTTTAGATTGTAAAAATTTGCCCCCAAATTACTATCATTATTGATTTTCATGACTTATTGTCCTTCATTGATTTTTGTTGATATTTCACGCTTTTCATAACGTTCTTATGGATATCGTACGGTATCATGATGAAAATGGAAACTTATATTCATTATCTGAAACCGAGTGATATTAAAAAAAGAGTCATATTTAAGAAAGTTCTATTAAAGTCAATGAGCTGACCGTACTTACGCATTGAACTTGCTATCAAGTAGAATCCATAGTACGATTCCGGCGATTTGCCCACAATATCTTAGCATGAATCGTTTTATACGTTCCGTTTTTTCATTTGAAAATCTCAAAGCAATAATTCTAGCAATTGCTATAGCGACTCTAGTTCGCAGCTGTGCATTTGAATTATTCCGCATACCGTCCGGCTCAATGAAGGATACCCTACTGATTGAAGACGTTCTGGTAGTTAGCAAATATCCCTATGGTTATGGAAAATACTCTTTCACCATACCCCTTCCCATTGAAAAATCTTGGTTTCAAAAAGAGCCGCAAAGAGGTGATATCATAGTTTTTCGTAGAGCGAACAGCAGTGATGGTAAAAACTATATTAAGAGGCTTATAGGCCTACCGGGCGAGACGATCAATGTCGTAAAGGGTGTGGTGTATATCGACGGAGTACAGGTTAAACAGGAGGCATTAGAGGGTTCCAGTGATGATGGTGAAAACTATAAAAATTATATAGAAACCCTCCCGAATGGCTGTTCTTATCATGTTAAGTACTCGAGTGCTCATCTTAGTTCTTTTCCAAACGTCACACCAAAATATGAAATCCCAGCAGGTTATTATTTTTTCATGGGTGATAATAGAGATCACTCAATAGATAGTAGATATCTTGCTGAAATGGGCTTCATTCTTCAAGAGAACTTGATAGGGAGAGCCGATATTATTGCCATGACAGCAATAGATAACCCTCTAAAATGGATGATTGGTCGTTCAAGTGACAAGAGGCTATTCTCCTCGTTGAAATGCAATTAATGGGCTTTTGTTGTCATTCAAACCTGCCAAGGTTAGATACCTCAAGGTGCTTTTGTCAACATGGTAAGCTTGATCTTGAGTGTATTGATCTCAAAATTCTCTAGCTATCGATTGGGTATGATGATAGGGTAGCTCATGGTGACAAGCAATTCTAGGCGGCTGATGGAATATGTATTTCCTTTAATACCAATCCCCGATTTTAACTACTGCTGCTTCGCTCTCTCGCTCGCCTATATTTAATAGGCGTCGCTCTTCTTTTCATTGCATTATTTAATTTGACTTTGGCTTGTCCATTTCATGTGGTGAACTAGTATAAGTTGTAGAATTTGCTCACCATAATTCCGAGATCTAAGCCGCCGCCACCTCGTGTTCAGCATGAGCTGCAGCATCGATCATCTTCTGTTGTGCAGCTAAAATATCCGTATACAGTTGTTGGTCAAACCCATCAATCCTCAGGCCATCTTTATGATAAACTTTGATTGCTTCATCTCTAAGGGCGTTATCTGCAAGCAAACTTAGCTGTGCGTCCGTAAATTGATTAGGATAGACTGCCTTCAATTGGTTGATACCAGCCTCTATGTTGCTCTTAATAGTGGTTTCAATTTCGTTTCTTGTTATTGCAGCACCAAACCCACCTAATGCCCCTGTAATGGCGGTCATTCCAGATATAGTCGCTACTTTATTAGTGATTATACTATCATTAGCACTAGGAAATAGGGTGCTGAAACCATGATCGATATAGCTGAATGGCTTAACAACTAGATAATCAAGACCGGTGCCGATAGAGCTGAAGATGTTATAAATTATCCCTCCTGCAGCCTGAGCTTTAAGATCACTAAACTCATAATGCATTTTAGCAACTTTATTTGCAGCATCAACAAGGGCTTTCGTTTGGGCTAAGGTTTCATTGGTTACAGGCCCAACTTGCGTGGCCGCTGCAGTAAGGTTTGCTACATTATCAAAATCTTCAGCACTCGTTTTAGCCAGAGTCCAAGCTGCATTTTCCACAATGAATTTCCTACCCACTTCGCCATCTAGTACTTGAACCCCCGGTATCTCCTTAATGA
>CAIOSF010000147.1 GCA_903860855.1 uncultured Alphaproteobacteria bacterium
CAAAGTAAAAGTTATACCACAAGCGAGGCGGAATCAAATAGAATATATGGAAATAGATGAGATGCAAGGGAGGCAACTGATCATGGCTAAAATTAGATTGACCGCAGCACCACAGGATAATGCCGCAAACGAGGCTCTCATAAACCTACTGAGCAAGAAGCTGAAGTTGAAAAAATCATCCATTGATATTATCAGTGGCCACAAAAATAGAAATAAGAGCTTAATTATACATGGCATTAATGCACAGGTAGTGTTGGACCTATTCAATCGTAAAAAATGATTATTAATGTAATCACGGAAAAAAGTAATGAATATCAAGTTATGGAAAAATTGCTTACAAAATGCTCACTATCCACACACTAGCATGCATTGTTTGCAAGATAATCTATTCTGTTGCAAAATCATGCCACCAATGAAATTATAAATGACATGGAGAAACCCTCTATCCATAATAGTCAGATATTAATAGTCGATAAATAACTTCATTAGGAGATTTTATGAAAAATATATCCTTAATTGATAAAACATGCGTTCCTTGTGAAGACGGGATCAAGCCACTAGATCCCATAGCAATCGGTGAATTGCTCGCAGAACTTGATTCTGGTTGGCAAATTAATGAGTTAGGACGTCTGTATAAACAATACAAATTTGATGACTTTATTTCCGTCATGATATTTGCTAATAAAATAACGGAGATTGCAGAAAATCAGTGGCATCATCCTGATTTGACAATAGCCTGGGGAAGCTGCTTAGTGGAGATTTGGACTCATAGAATTAATGGACTTAGTGAAAATGATTTTATTTTAGCTGCGAAAATTGAAGCTCTTAAATGATCAGTTATAGTGTGAAACCTGGTACTAAAGAAACAAGTGCAGGATGATGTAGTAAATAATATACGTGATCAATCTGTGCAGATGCTCAGCTAAATAGTATTAGATCATTTAGATAAAGAGCAAGCCAAAGGCACGGCCGAATAAGTCCAGATAGCTGCCAACCTATGACCCTGCAGAGCTTAACTACCTATAAGTGTCCATACCTACCTCGCCCCAATGTAATAATGCATCATGAGCATTATGGCCATCGCTTAATCCGAGTAACTCATTGGATAATCTCGTTTGCTTTGACCTCTTTATCTATTTATAACATGAAAGTGAGCTTATTTTACATGTTACCCCCTGAGGCAAACCTTCTATTGCCGGAAATTTCGTTATTTCCAAGTCTATTTTTATGTTATCTATCATGCTATAGCAATGAGATTCCAGACTCTCTAGCAAGGCTATGGTAAAAGTCTCAAGCAAGGTAAATCTCGCTTCGTCTGCAAAAGAGCGGATTGTATGACATAAATTGTCATAACAAATCACATTTCTTATATAATCAAATATTTCGGATTTTAGTTTTAAGTTTGGTTCCGCACAATATGTTATTGATGTTGTTATTAACAATCTTTGTACATTGCTCATCTCCTCTTCGGTTACTCCGATTTTAGTGAAGACTTCTAGGTTATTTATCGTTATGGATATCATGATAATATATAATCATTACATATGCAATAATATATAACCATTATAGGTTGCCATCATTCAGATGCATACCACCATCGATATTGATAATATGACCCGTCATTGAGTTACTTTTCAAGATAAATGTAACAATCCTCTCAATCTCCTCGATCGAAGGCTTACACTGCAAAGGAGATGCAAGAACCGATCCCTCATGCAAGGCAATATTCTGTCTCGAATTTACTAGAACCTGGCCAAGAGCTATACCATTCACCCTTATATTAGGAGCAAGGGACTTTGCTGCCACCTGAGTAGCTTTATATAAAGCGAATTTACTCAAGGCATAAGAACAAAAATTCGTTGGTGCTTTATAAATAACCCAGTCGAGCATGTTGATGATGTTCTTTCTTGAATGTCTTTGTGTATCAGTAGATGGATTATCTATTGAATTGGCAGAGAAATCAATGATCCTATCGTTCTGCCCCATAGCTTGCATAAGTAAAACTGGTACCTCACAGTTGATCCTCATGTGCCCACTCAATGAATTAGAAGTCACGGGGATAGCTGGCGCCATTTTCGAAGTTAGCGGCTTTGCCTGTCTGAGTCTATCATTAACAAAAATAGCAGCGTTGTTTACCAAAACATCGATATTTCTTTGTTGAATCAAGTCAATTAACTTCGCTATATCAGCATCTCGCAAGAAATCAGCATGAACAAGCTCACAGTTTATGGTACGATTGGGGGCGGA
>CAIOSF010000148.1 GCA_903860855.1 uncultured Alphaproteobacteria bacterium
CCATCTAAAGCTTTACGATAAGCCTCAGCCGCTTGAGAGTACGACGACTGTCCGATCTTCATCACATATCACCGATTGTTCTTAGTACTGGTCAGTGTATATCTATTTTATCTGAAATACCAAGAAATTTCTTCTGGTCATTCTGAGAGATCCTGAAATAAGGCCTCTAGCCTCCGGTTCAATTTGCGCACCCACAGTTCATACCAATTTCCCACATGAAATGGAGGCAGCGGTAGTAGTTAAAAGCGATAACTGGGATCGGGCATCTTAGATGGTAACCATCCTCTGTTCGTAACCCCTACTTAGGAAGAAACTCAGCGACTTGTCATCCTGAACTTATTTTTTTTGTTTAGATCCCCCTCTCAACACACATGGCAACACCCATACCGCCGCCAACACAAAGGGTAGTCAGGCCCTTTTTACACCCTCTCTTATTCATTTCATGCAATAAAGTAACTAGTATTCTAGCTCCTGAAGCCCCAATAGGATGACCAAGAGCTATAGCTCCCCCATTAACATTTACTATTTCCGTATCCCACCCCATTTCACGATCTACGTATATGGCTTGAGCAGCAAAGGCCTCATTCGCTTCTATAAGCTCTAGATCTTTAACAGACCAACCAGCCATGGCAAGAGCCTTACGAGATGCTGGAACCGGACCTGTACCCATGATGCTTGGATCAACGCCAGCTTGAGCAAAAGATCTAATAATAGCAAGTGGCTTCAAACCTAGCTTCTCAGCCTTTTGCAAGGACATCAACATAACGGCAGCGGCACCATCATTGATACCTGATGCATTACCAGCCGTAACAGTCCCGTCCGGAGCAAAAGCTGGCTTCAATTTACTTAATGCCTCTAGAGTTGCTCCTAGACGAATGAATTCATCTTGGTTAAATACCAAATCATCTTGTTTTGGTCTTTGAATTTTGATTCCAATAATTTCTTCGTCAAATCTGCCTGACTTTTGTGCCTTCTCAGCTTTATTTTGAGACGCTACTGCAAATTTATCCTGATCTTCTCTACTGATATTAAACTGCCTTGCTATATTTTCAGCTGTTACCCCCATATGAACTTTACCAAATATATCGGTCAGACCATCATACACCATACTATCTATGAGCTTTGCATCTCCCATCTTAACACCATTCCGCAGATAAGCGAGATGAGGCGTAGCGCTCATACTTTCTTGACCACCAGCAATAACGATGGCCTCATTATCTAGAAGTATATCATTATATGCCAAAGCCACAGCCTTGAGCCCAGAACCACAAACTTGATTTATTACCCATGCTGGTAATTCGTTCGGAGCGCCAGCCGCGATTGAAGCTTGTCTAGCTGGATTTTGACCACATCCAGCCACAAGCACCTGACCCATGATGATTTCGTTCAGCTTATCGAAAGATTGTCCGGTATGAGCTGCTATACGAGAGAAAACTCTAGCTCCCAATTGATGAGCTGGAATTGATGCTATGGTACCATTAAACTTTCCTATCGCTGTGCGGAAAGCTGAGACTATTGCTACTGACATTGTCCTAACTACTTAAAAAAGGTTTTTGAAACAGGCTTTTTTATAAATTTTATGAATCATACCAGCCCCCAAGCTCAGCAAACAAACCAAATGTAAAGACAAACGCAACAGATTTAAATAAGCCCCTAGCGAAGTATAACTTACATTCTATAAATACAAAGAACAGCGAGTCAAGCACAGTAAACTATGAAGACAAATAACAAATCTATGTAAGTGGTTAACTCGCAATTATCTTTTGTATAACTGTGAAATGAGCCTTACATACCAAAGGTTATAGAATGAATATTCGCAAAGCAATCAAGAAGTTCATAGATAGCAGCTAAAATTTCAGTGCATACTTCTGTAACATGTCA
>CAIOSF010000149.1 GCA_903860855.1 uncultured Alphaproteobacteria bacterium
GATCAAAGATTTGGTACCGAAAGCTCAGATCAGTTTGTAAAAACGATGGCAAGCAACGCATCACCTACTTTTCAATTTGACAACTTATCGTTATTGTGTGAATAATCTGCACCAAAGATACCAATCGAAACGGTTATTACAAGGTTTATTACAAATGGTCGCACCTTTGATGCAAAAAGCCACAGCTGTCTGGCTCGTGCAGAATACTTCTCTAACTTTTGAGCAAATAGCTGAATTCTGCCATCTCCATCTTTTGGAAATTAAAGGCATAGCAGATGGTGATGTGGCGAAAAGCATAGTAGGGGCTGATCCGATTCAGATAGGGCAGTTATCGAAAGAAGAAATAGCTCGTTGTGAAAGGGATCCAAAGGGTAAACTGCGCATATCCGAATCGGCCTTACGAATGATCATGACTGAGGCTGCTAAGCATAAAAAGCAAAGCAAATATACGCCCGTTGCCAGTAGGCAAGATAAACCAGATGCCGTTGCGTGGCTGCTAAAGCATTGCCCTGAAATGAATGATACGCAAATAGCAAAACTAATAGGAAGCACGAAATCTACTGTTCTTGCAATAAGAAATAAAACCCATTGGAACACAGCAAATATAAGACCTAAAGATCCTGCATTGTTAGGGTTATGCTCACAAACCGATCTAAATCAATTCTATGGGGTCGTTAAGCAGTATAAACACGAAGAAGACGAGCAAAAATAATATCGTTATATCTATGAGCTATAGTGCAGGATTGTGGTGTTGGTCACATTTTGCAATCTAAGGTTCGGCAAAACTCAAATAATATATATTTATAGTTGATTAATAGTCTGTATCGCTTCATTTATATACAGGCACACATCACTATGTTTAAATATAATCGGTGGGTATGGCGTAGCGTATAGTAATGTAAGTTATTGTCGATACTAGGAAAGACGATCTAAAGCCTATTATAAACAGGCTGTGAGAATCCCAAGGGATGAGCGCGGATACACCCAAACCCGCGAAGCGTTGTCGCAGGAGGGGTGATGACGTACCCGACATTAAATCGACTTACTATAATTCTATAGAATTACTTGATTCTGTATAGTGCAGATATCGAAAGATACGCAAGCGATATAGCGTTGGACGATGTTATTAATTTAGACTACAATGCGGTGCACAAGCTATCAAGCCCAAATAAGAGGCCGCTATGACAATACAAAGTATAATTGATGAGAAGAAGTACACTTTTCAATTGATAAAGGGTTATACAAAGAAGATGCGCCCGTTCTATGCATTCATGATATTTAACCTCGCCCGCTTCAAGCAACTGAAAAGAGAATCCGATGGATGGGTTGACCTGCGCAATGAGGGTATCTTAGTGTTAGGTGGCAAGGGCCACGATGTTCCTGATGATATTAAAAACAAGGCCATGGAGATATTTCAAACTGATTATCTGAAGGGTGGGGCCGCTTAGCCATGCATATGGCTCGGATCCATTATACCAGTTCCCGCTTCCAGCTACTGCTGCTTTAACTTCACCTGCAGCTAGTTCCATTGCATGTGGCTCATCGCTCTCACATGGTCAAACCTACTTTGCTAGCGCTTTTTTGTTAAGTTACATTTCCGACTTGCAATTGCTCTGTGCAGCCCCCATCACCCAATCAATTTCACCCATTTTTAGTGGATGGCATTCGGTTCACAATCGGATTTGGTATCACACCTTAGCAAATATCAGAGAAGCATTAGTTCCCCCGAACCCGAAAGAATTTGACATCACAATTTTAAGATCTTTTTCTATGGCCTTATGAGCTACCAAATCAATGCCCACGCAGTTCTCATCCACCTCATCTAGGTTGAGCGTCGGAGGTACAACACCATCCGCCATAGCAAGAAGGCAGAAAATAGCTTCGACACTGCCTGCGGCTCCCAAGAGATGACCTATCGCCGACTTTGTTGACGACATGTGGACCTTAGTGTGATCATATCCCTCAAAAATACGCATTACAGCACCAAATTCTATCAAATCTCCAGGAGGGGTAGAGGTACCGTGAGCGTTAATATAGTCAATCTGATCTGGAGTAATGCCAGCTTTTCGTAAGGCTTGCTTCATCGCCCTATAGCCTCCATTCCCAGTAGGTTCAGGTGAGGTGATATGATAGGCATCGCCCGTCAGACCATATCCAATCAACTCTCCATATATTTTGGCGCCACGCTTAGTAGCTCTCTCTAGTGATTCAATCACCACTATGCCAGCACCTTCCCCCATAACAAATCCATCTCTTCCTTTGTCCCATGGGCGTGATGATCTAGTCGGATCGTCATTGTATTTGGTTGATAAAGCTCTGGCGGAAGCAAACCCAGCAATGCCCAGGCGGCATATTGCCGCTTCCGATGCTCCGCATACCATGGCATCAGCTTCACCACATGCAATCAACCTAGCCGATTCACCTATGGCATGAGCACCGCTGGCACATGCTGTGACCACTGAATAATTTGGTCCCCTAAAGCCATATTTGATCGATATATGCCCAGGCACTAGATTAATCAGACTCGCTGGAATGAAGAAAGGGCTAATGCGACGAGGTCCTTTTTCCAATAATATGCCAGCGTTATTTTCAATACACAAAAGGCCCCCTATGCCGGAACCAACAAGCACACCTATCCTTTCTTGTTCTTCTTCGTTTTCAGCTACCAAGTCTGCGTCCTTCACAGCCTCATCTGCCGCTATCAGCGCTAACTGAATAAAGCGATCCGTAGTACGAACAGCCTTACTGTCGAGAAAATCCTCAACATCAAGACCTATGTCAAATCCCTCTGCCTTGGCCGGAATGTATCCAGCAACTCTTGATGCTAGATCATCTGATTGAAACAGGGAGGGGGGAATCGCCCTGATTCCGCTTTTACCGGAGATTATACCATCCCAAGTTGGCTTTACCCCAACACCCAGGGAGGTTACCATACCCACACCAGTTACTACGATTCTGGTATCTTTACTTGTGCTTATATTCATACTGTTAATGGTCAACGAACGAATTCGCATTTGCGTTTTGAATATGCATAATCTGCAATAGCTTGACGATAATTGCAAGTCTAGCGATGAGCTGATCGCCGATTAGGCAGTAATAAACTAAAAATTATCTATATATGATAAAAAAATAACTTGAGTATATTTATGTAATCATTTTTCTAGCTCATTAATTAAATACCATAATTTAATCAGAGTCTCATTTCTTACTCTAAATGATGCAAAAGTGTCATGTTCCTTATCATCTATAATATGACTTGCAAATGTAATTTGCCTCCCTTCTTTTTCTATCCACCCAACAAACCAACCATGTTGAAGATCTGTTTTTTGCTCATTACCGTCTAGCTTACTACCGTTTCCCGTTTTACCATAAAGCCTCCAACCACCTGCCAACTCTTGTATAAACATGATGCTTTTTGTCATCTCATAGGATCTTTTACTAACGAGCAGCTTATTATCAATAAATTTTTGCAAAAATTCCGTTTGCTCTTCAAGTGAAATCTTAAGAGAACTTGATATCCAGGCATTGGTTAATCCATTGTTTTTGCCTTTATCTCCAGAAACATCTTGGTTTCCATAAGCAAATTTTATAATGTAATCTCTAAATTTCTCAATTCCAAGCTTGCCTGTTAATACTCTCGAATACCAAAGGCAACTATCTCTCATCCATGTTCTTAGAGTATGAGGCCCCTTACAAACATTAATGAAAATATCATATCCTTCTTTGCATGAAAACGAAGGATGGTTCTCATCCTCTAAAATTCCTTCATCATATCCCATCAAAGCTAATGCAATTTTAAAAGTTGATTGAGGAGCATAGCGTGTGCTGCAATCTCCTTCTTGCTTAAGAACTTTGCTGTTTTCCTTGATTAAAAAACAATTATCTTGAGCAAATGTGTCATTTGCGCTCCATAACAATATTAGAATCCAGAATAATATATATTTATTCATAAGCTGGGTTACCTTATTTATTATTTTGATATTATGCCAGGATATAATGCTATGATCACAAGAAATAGGGGATGCTACGCTAGTAAAAGCTTCTGGTTACCATCCCATCAGGAGTGCAATAGCTTGACGATAATTGCAAGTCTAGCGATGAGCCGATCGCCGATTAGGCAGTGATAAAATAGATATTGATTATATATCGATTTTATTATGAAATGGTAAACAGTCAATTGCTACTAATGTTTTAATTTTTAAGCTTTTGGTGGCAATCATCCCCCCCAAACATTGAGCCCCCAACCATGTCTTACAATACTAACAACATTACCAGACAGCAGAAGGAATCCATTTTCTTACTATCTATCGGAACATCCTTAGAATATTTCGACTTAATGTTATACGTACATATGACAGTTCTATTAAACGAGCTATTTTTCCCTCCGAGTGACCCATTAACAACTCAATTAATAACTGCCTTAGCTTTTTGCTCAACTTATGTATTTAGACCAATTGGTGGATTTGTTATAGGTCGTATTGGTGATAAGATTGGCAGAAAAAAAACAATAATCATCACTACAAGTATAATGGCTGCTTGTTGTATCACTATGGCAAACGTACCAACATATGCAGAAATAGGTATAACTGCAAGTGCTATTATTATAACATGTCGGGTCTTGCAGGGATTTTCATCTATGGGTGAATTAGTTGGTGCCAAACTTTATCTAGCTGAAACGCTAAAAAAACCGTACAGATACATGTATGGAGGCATTGTTGGTGCTCAATCTGAGTTGGGGGGGTTTTGTGCCTTGATAGTAGCCTCTTTCACTATCTCTTCCTCCTTCAACTGGCGAATAGCTTTTTGGATTGGTGCTGTTATTGCCTTAGTTGGCCTTGTTGCCAGAACCAGACTAAGAGAAACTCCTGATTACGTGGATTTTAGGCGTAGGCTAAAAATTAAAACTGCTATATTTGACAAGCTAGAATTACTTAAGAATTTTTCTCTTAATTATAAGGAAAAAATAAATAAAAAAGCTGTTTTTGCTTATTTATTAGTACGCTTTATTGGCCCAACTTGTCTTTTTATTACATATGTAACTACAGGAAGCTTCATGAAAGAACGCTTTGGTTTTAGCTCAGAAGATGTAATTCATCAAAATGCTAAAGTTAGTATGTTAACAGTTATTGGCATATTAATAACTGCATTTTTTAGTAAAAAACACCATCCTATAAAAATAGCGAAGATATACATAACGATATTTAGCGTTTATTTGTTGTTTATACCTTATTGGTTTGATTAGATCCGGAAGAGCACACGTCTGAACTCCAGTCACTA
>CAIOSF010000150.1 GCA_903860855.1 uncultured Alphaproteobacteria bacterium
AACTTGGTTTTACCTGAAACCAATTTTTCTATCATGTCACTGACTGCATCTTTAATCGTTGCAAGAATAAAAATCTCTTCTTCCTCGCCTTTTGTCAATTTCTTTAGTAATTTCTTGGTATTCTTGCTATTACGCTCGTCATAATTAATAGCACCAAACCCATACATACTGCCGGATGTAAGGTCTATAGTCTGCGTATACATGATGCCTTTAAATATAAATCTATAGTACATCATCCAAGCTATATCTTTGTTTACACCACCATCACCATACTTTCCTGGGGTGCTACAGATCTTAGGTATGACAACATTTCGCCACATACTGCCTGACGATTTTGTGGCTTTTTTGGCAGGTCTAAGGATATGCGTTTCACAAACTCCATATCCCGCTGCGTACTCCGTTTGAGTGGATCTCCACACTCCACCAGAACCTTGTGATAAGCATCCCTAAGAAGGATCAGGCTCGACAACATATCCGAACCCTCTAGCTCTTCTTGTGGAAATTGCGTTATTTATATTCCCTTTCTTACTTTCATCAACTGAGATCATGCCTATTTTGTTACCAAATTTTTCTAGATCACTGCACCGGGTTTGATTATAACATTAATATGTGTCGTTTATATGAATAACGGAATCTAGCTTCCTATTTGTTCTACTTAATTATGAGTAGTCTCTTTTTTATGGCTCTTGTAATAGCTGATGATAGACAATATATTGATGACTAGTACAACACAAAATAATTTTCATTGGTGGTTGATTAAATATGGTATTGGAAAACGAACAAATTCAAGAAGGACAAGAACAGCATGGTAGCGGTACTATCAACACCACAGAAACGGCCGAGCCCCAAAGTGATGACTCTCCCGAAAATAAGTCAGAATCAATTGAACAGCAACTCGAGCAGGGTCTAACAACTCAACAACAGGAAGTCGCGATGTTAAAGGACAAGATAAAAGAACTCAACGATACAATATTGAGACAATATGCAGATACTGATAATCTCAGAAAAAGGTATCAAAGAGAACTAGAAGATATGAGTAAGTATGCCGTTACAGAATTTGCTCGAGATTTATTAGAAATTTTCGAAAATATATATAGAGCTAAGTCTCATATCGAGCCAACTCTTGAACAAGATGAAAGAGTAAAGAGTATGTTCGAGGGACTTGATATGACAACGAAACTGCTGGAAAATATGTGGAGAAAGCACGGGATAACCAGGCTATATCCAGAAGGCGAGGAATTTGATCACGATTCTCATCAAGCCATATCTCATAGCCCCACTCCTGATAAACCAAATAATACAGTGGTAAATGTTATCCAGGCCGGCTATAAGCTAAAGGATAGATTACTCCGCCCAGCATTAGTCATTATAGCGAAGAACGATTGATAAGCTTTTGGCTTTTGAGCCGCATAAGATGAATATGTGATATGCAGATTTCAGAATCTATCAAGAACAGAAAAGTTCAATTCAGGAGTAGGCGTGCAGCCCCCTGTCGTTGGAAAATCGTTATCCAAACAGATGCACCTCCTTACCTCCCGTATCAATGAGCTTATCAACCAACGGATATGACGGGGGGGGTCTCTTCGCTATTTTTCCTATCGCCACACTGACCGTGTTATGGCCGCAAGCCTCATCTAAGAATACCACCGATTTCATTGTAGGATTATGTAATCTCCAAGGGCAAGATTACCGCTTACCTGCTGATTTCCATTGAATTTTCCCAATAATATTGGAATCCTTCGCCATGACGTCACCAAAATAGGCATTTAATCTATTGTCAACACGATCATACGAATGATCTTTATAAGATTTTTCAGCACGCTCATTTCCCTTACATGTAAGTATGATCACCTTTTGTTCCATATACCACTTCTACAAGCCTGGCTCAGCTTTTAACTCTTCATGCACCTCTTTTGTGTATTGTTTGAAGAGCGTTATCTTATATAATAATTTGCTGATGGTAACATCCCTACATGTAATTCATATGAATAATAGAGCTATTTTCATGTTCTAATGTGTCCATTACCAAACACAATCCACTTATAACTCGTGAGTGCTTCTAAAGCCATTGGACCACGAGCATGCAATTTCTGAGTGCTAATTCCTATCTCTGCTCCCATGCCAAACTCTCCACCATCAGTAAATGCAGTTGAGGCATTTACATAAACAGCAGCAGCATCGACCCTAGCCAAGAAGTATGAAATTACCTCTTCATCCTCTGCAATTATAGCTTCACTGTGGCCAGAAGTGTGCCTCGCTATATGTTCCACTGCCTCTGCAGCCGTATCAACTGTCCTGACCGACATCTTATACGACAGAAATTCACGGCCAAAATCTTCTGGTTTGGCTAGATGTATCAGACGAGCTGGATATAATGACATCAATATCTTGTAACTCTCTTCATCCGCAAAGATCTCTACACTTTTCCCGGATAAAGGCTCAACTATAGTCCATAAATCCTCAAGGCGATCCTTATGAATAATAAGGGTATCAAGAACATTGCATACGCTAACCCTTCGTGTCTTAGCATTTTCTATAATCAGCCGCCCTTTCTCCACTTCTCCACTCTTATCAAAAT
Organism: uncultured Alphaproteobacteria bacterium; assembly: GCA_903860855.1. Lineage (GTDB taxonomy): Bacteria > Pseudomonadota > Alphaproteobacteria > Rickettsiales > Midichloriaceae > CAIOSF01. Next base: position 2,579 of record CAIOSF010000150.1, read on the forward strand.
AAGTGTGAACAATACCAGCCCAGTTTCAATAACAGGTATTTTTGCGTTTTTTCGCACAAAATTGATCAAAGCCTTACCACCCCTTGGTATACAAACATCAATAAGGCCAGTTGCTCCTAATAATTCATACATAGCCCCTCTATCATAGAC
>CAIOSF010000151.1 GCA_903860855.1 uncultured Alphaproteobacteria bacterium
AATTTGTATTTAAAGAAACCCCCATCTTAGGTGAGGCATCTTTTATCGCCAGTCGAATCTCTCTCGCTGTATACAATCTTAACCCCTCAAAATATTTACAGTTTCAGCAAGCATTATGGAATGATGGTAACAGAACGCAGGAACACTTAATTAAGCTTGCAGTAGACGCCGGAATTTCCGAAACTGACTTAATAAATCTCCTAAATGACAAGGATAAGATTGCAGCAATAGATGAAGGCCTAGTTGCTAATCAGCAGCTGGCTGTGAAGATGAACATAGAAGGAACTCCGAGTTATGTCATTGGTGATCAATTCATACCGGGAGCAACCTCTTACGATCAGATGAATAAAATTGTCCAGGATATAATATCTCAGACAAGCAATCCTCCTATGAACGCAAATGAACAAAATAAAGCTGGAGATAAGAGCAAAAACGACAAACTTCCCCCAAGCGCAGCAGTTGATCAAGTAGCGAGGGGCGCTACACCTCCGCAACCAACGCCTGTACCGCAGCCGAACCAACAGATACAGCAACAACCGACATCTCCTGAAATTGTTGTAATACCTCCTCAACCAATACCTCCAACAACCGGAAATCCTCCATCGTCTGGTAACAATAATCAGGAATCTGATCAGGCGCCTTCCCCTCCACCTATCGATATGTCGCAGGTAATCCCACTCGTGGCCCCACCTCCTCCAACTGGATCAGCAGCGGCGGGAAACTGATGGAGCTATAATTTTGGTAATTCTAAAGACTAATAAGATGTCGATTCTTCTCTCGGAAAGTGCTTAGTGATAGCATTTTCCATAGATTGGAGATGCTTCCTATATACTTGTTCATTCAATTAGATTCACAGCCTATTCCTCATGGGCGTCGAGTCGTCCACTTACGATATCAACATTAACTTTATTCACCCTAGTAAAAAAATTATGCTTATAGAAACAATGTGCTACCTCTTAGCTTTAGTGTTTGGGCTATTGATCGGTAACTACTCAACCACAGCCTTATATCGCTTACCTCGCGGGATTACTATGTGCGGGTTCAATAAAACGTTTACTACACCACCTTTTTGCTCGTATTGTTCCCATCCGCTAAAACCATGGGAATACTTGCCTCTGATTAGTTGGTTTAATACATTTGGTAAGTGTAACTATTGCGGGCATAAAATTAACAAAGTCTATACAATCCTCGAGATATTAATGTCCTTGATATCCGTGATACTTTATCACCTAGTTGGTTTCAATGATAGCTACATCTTATTGGTACTATTTAGCGCAGTTTGTTGCATAATGGGGTTCGTTTGCCTTGAGCACCAAGGCATCCAACCATACCTGACCGTTGGGGCAGTTTTATTGGGAGGAGTATACTTCACCCTCCAGGATCATACCATAGATGAGTGGATACTCAGAGTAGCATTGGCAGCAATTTTGGTTATGGTTATGCTTAAAAGTGATAGCAATTTTCTCAGAAAGAGAACACCAGCTCATATTATCTTGATATCATGCACTTGGCTTGCAGGAATTGGCTATCTTCTTATCTATCTTATCTTTGGCTTAGGATTACAACTTATAACTATTAGTATATTACAGAAGCGATATAGCCAACTTTTGGATGGAGACATCGATGCACGAATGAAGTCAAACTCACCCCAGTCAGGCGCTCTGGATGCAAGAGAATCTAGGGCCGTAGATAAAAAATCTGATACTAATGATTCTCCCGATATTATTACTGGTAGTGCTAATTATTATACTAGAAGCCTAGCTATTTGGTTTTTTTGGTTGATCATCATGGTAATATACCAACAAACAAAAAAGTATAATGGCTAAACTTTTATTGGTTAAGTCACCACATGAAATAGATGGAATCAAATGCAATAGATAAGCCAAAGGCAAAGCAGTAGAGTTTTAAATCGGTCACCGATATTATTGCGCTTCAGGGCGTAGCAGATTAAGCACTCTACTTTTATTAGCTATTGATGTTGTAAGATCCTTGGCCTTTATTGGATCCATATCAGCTATAATAGCCGCCAACTTTTGTTCCTTCATCCTATCAGCCACTGGTAATAAGAGGCCAATTTGCAGCTCGTTGAAGATTCTTGCTGCTTCTTTCGGTTTCATATTTTCATACACTTTGACTATACGATCGACTTTGTTATTTTCATCCCCTTCATATTGATTAGCAATCTTAGAGAGCTGCTCTTGGGTTTTTGTTAAACTTTGTAGTTTATTATCTAGCACCTGGTTTATTGCTCTTAAGCTACTCTCTTTAATCATCAGCTCCTCCTCTCTTGCATCTATATCCTTGCTTTTTTGGCGTAAGTTCTGCAAAATCTCAACTTCAACCGGTGTAAAAATCTGTTGCTCCACTGCCTCACAAC
>CAIOSF010000152.1 GCA_903860855.1 uncultured Alphaproteobacteria bacterium
CAGTATAATAATATACAGTATGGATAACTACACGATCGACTTATAAACTTATTATGCAATATAGAAAGGCCTCCCACTTGTCATTGCCGGAGGATAGAGAGAAGAGTGATAGGGAGGATGATAGATGGCTTTTGAAAGATAAGGTTAGAAAAAGCACAAAAGCGATTGAGCTACTGTTGAAAAAACAGATCAATGAGGATAGCGCTAATTCGCTTATAAATGCGATAGAAGAGGCATATAGCAAACAGGTTGGTAAAATACCCTTTAGAAAATCAAACTTTGAATATGATAATATCAAGGGATTTAGAAACTCAAGAAACGAGTGGGCCTTCGCATTTTGTAAAAGTGAATACAATGGTGCCAATTTCACGATGTTACGTCACCAATTGACCAAAGATGAGATGAATGAGCTTTTTGTGACACTTAGTGTCCATAGCCATAAGATCTATACTAAGCTACTTAGTACTATTTCTCTCTCCGGTCTTAAATGTTGGTATGAATAGTATTAGCAAGGGAAAAACCCATGGCGAAAAAAATGAAATAAGCGAATCTCTGCTCGTAATAAGCAATGAGCAACTTACTCATAACATGGAAATACCCAAGGCTTTACAGATGGTACTTAGTATACTACCGAACTTAAAAAATGTTATTAAATAATTAGGACCCATCATCAATGAAAATCACAAAAAAGCATGATGACAAATCAAATAGATATACGGAAATTTTAAAATGTGCAGAGCCGATTGGTCATCCTAAACAAGTTCAGGATGACGGTGCTATGGTTTTGGCGGTGCTATTGATGACAGGCCCTAGTAAAAATTATGGTAATTGGTATTATATTCTCCTCGCCGCCTCATCAAGTGTTGAGCCCATCTGATCGATCTGCACCCTCCAAGCTTCCGGCACATGTTCAGGTCCAACCTGCTCGTTTCTAAGTGCGATTAGAGGATTAAGGATAACATCACAAGCTTTTTTTACATCACTCTCTCCAACTCCTCCACCAAAAAGCTTAGCAAAAAAGTTTAGGAATTGATCGAGTAAATCATAAAATCCATTTACCAAACCGCCTATCTGACCGCCTTCTCTCTCTAAAATATTTCTTTGTATCTTTGCCATGCGTAATAAGGCATCGATTGGTAGGCAAGATATCATGACTCCCTTCCCGAGATCGCCACCAATCTGATGATGCTCCTCATTTATTACAACCCTCTGCTGAATATCATATAGTATACGAGCAACCCTCTTTGGATCATTGGACATGAGTAAATCATAGAGCTTATTCCCACGTCTAAGCATCTCATCTCCCATCGTATTCCTTTCATCTGTAGCAAATTGCTGTAGTTCTAATACAGTCGGCATTTGAACATCTGCTACCCCAGTGCTAGCACCCCAAATCCTCTCGGCCAAGGTTAACTTTGTTCTGATCGTATCTTTACGTGCTTGAGCTTCAAGCTCTAGAGCTTGGTCACGTTGCTCGACGAAATCCTGCACATCGATATCGTCATCTTGGACAGGCTCTAACCTACCATCGATCTGAGCAACAACACGTAGATTTGCAACACGTAAGTTTGCCGAGCGGACATATGGATTAATTATTGGATTCTGCAATTCGGTAACGCCAGAACATCTACCCATGGCTGAATCGCTATTACTAAACTCATTACCACCCCAGTAACTGTTGCCAGGATACGCATTGTCATTCCAAGCATAGTTCGTAACAAGCAATTTCTCTGCATTATCTCCTAGTAATGCTTTAGCCGGGCTGTTGCTGGAGAAGTGGATTGTTATATCATTGCCATTATTCAATACTATTAAATGCTCACCATTGGATGCTACACCAACTCTTTTTTCTTCTGGCGTCGTCAATCCAGTAAAGTAAGAGAGTTCAAGGTCCGATACACTATTAAGATTCTTGTTTCTGATAATGCGATGGCAAACATCCAGTATCAGCTTTTCTTGCTCCTTGCGGTTTACTCCCCACAAACCCGTACCTAAACCAAACATACGGACAAAAGCTGTTGTTCCTTGCTCCTCTGCCCGTGCATTGGCTTCTGTCAGCATTGGTTCCAGAATGGCTTCCATCCTTTTTTTGTATACATCTGCATTGAGTATTGCTGTTGGAGAGATTCTAATATAAGGAGGAGACAACACCGGGAGATTGAGGAGTAATTGCTGGCTTGCTTCTTCATAAGTCGGGAAATTATGACCTTCCCCTAGATAGTGATCAGACCACACCTTTAGAGATGGATTGTTGACGCCAGCAATGCCATAACCATTGGCACCAATGTTTTGGGTTGGAGTGATGATCATGCATTTGTGATCAATACTGTTAACTTGGTGCAGACGAGGCCCTACATTGCCAATAACTACACCTTCCCTACGGTGTTGCTCGTGGAGCACTGTATTCATATTACCTGATTCGGTAAAAAATGTTTTGGAAGACACAGATAGCTGCCCAGCTATAGCCCCTTCATCGGCAGAAATGGAACGATCTAAGCTAACAGCGTTGCTCGCATTGCTATACCCAGCATCGCTCAATGGGCGCTTCTGCAATAATCTATCGATAAATTGTGGTGTAGTCATTTCAGCATATAGTGCCCGTTCAGCAGGAGTGCCATTTAAACGTTTGGAAGCAAGAAAGCTTTCAGCTAGTTGGATAAACCCAACGTCTACTATGGGCCTGGCACTCTTGATCATATCTCCAAGTGCTACTGGACCTAATCCACTAGTTTTGATTTGATTTTCGATGCGATTTTGTTTTCCACTCATTATCGGGTTTTCTGTGAAAAACTTCTTGGATTTCCCGAGAAATTCTCGAGTAATCCTTTCGTTTTTTACCTCTATTAGTTCTGGGTTTTCTGGTATTTCAATCAACTGGTTTTCTTGATTTTCTATCATAGCGCTCTGATAACAGGTAAAAATAATTATGGGTTCGCCTATTCTGACAAGTTTTGTGGAAAATTTCAATCAACCTTGTCAGAATTATGGCTAGATATAGCGGTATTTATGCCTATTTATCAGTGAAATAAGTTGTATTTGTGAACAAATATATGTAACCATATGCTTCTATATGAATTCATTGGTGGACTTGTAAGTTATGATTCTGATTAGCCATGCTTTTGAGCATGAAGAGGTTATACCTGCAAAATATACCTGTGATGGTGAGAATATATCACCAGACTTGGAATGGTCTGACGTCCCAAGTACAACAAAATCATTTGTTTTGATATGCGATGATCCAGATGCTACCAATGGTACGTGGAATCACTGGATCATCTTTAATTTATCATCTCATATATCTTTCTTACCTGAAGCCATCAGTGCCCTCCCCCAAGGAACTAAACGTGGAAAGAATAGCTGGGGGATGGGAGACTACGGCGGCCCATGTCCTCCCAGCGGCAGCCATAGATATTTCTTCAGGCTTTATGCTCTTGATGCAGCTTTGGATCTTGACGAAGGAGCGACTAAGGATCGATATATGTGAAGATGAGCAAGCATGTACTGGCTTCAGCTGAGCTAATGGGAGTATACGCGAGGACCTATATGAGGGATGATAAACAAACCATAATCAATAAAAGACCATGGCTGTGATAGCAGAAAAGATGATTTGAAGTTTGGTGAAATTAAGTATTTACTTATGTTTGTTATGAAAACCATACCAATTCTTTTATATAATGTACTGTTTGTTCGTTATTGCCTAGAGTGCGGTGACACGGTGGCATCGTTGGGCAGTATTGACTTTTATCAAAATATCTCTTATAATCGCGACCGATATAGATAGCAAGACTATGAATTAATACAGAAGTAAAGCGTATGAGATCTTTCCAGGAACAGATAGTCGATAGCGAAAGCGCGGGTGGAACGCCCAGCCCCTTTGTGACTGGGATCACCCTGGTTTTTGACCAAATTGGTAGCTCCCTTATCCTGGATCGCAGGGGTGGAGGGTCTAGCCTGGACACAGCAAGGAGATGCGCATCACGCAAAGATGACTTTCTAATAAAAGTTAAAACATACCAATCAGACATGATTGATTCATCCTTTACAATAGAAGCAAAATACAATGAGGCAAAAAATCGGAGCAGTAGTAGGGTCCATTACACCTTATGCTTATCTAGCGACAGCTCATCGTCTAGTATCATAGTCAATGAGCTGTCGGCAAGATTGCTTAGGAATATAGATATAAGTGCCGCCCTTAAAACAATTGGGATGCCATCAGTGGCTGAATTTGATACCAGTACTCTGCTCCGCGAGCTGAACGATGAAATTACATACTGGCAGGATGCGCACAAACAGGTAAAGCATAGCAAAGCACCACAGAGGGTTATAGAAACTCCAAACATCACCAATAACCCCAAAACCGTTCTAAACGATAGGATAAAGAGTTTAGTTCAATGTGCGAACTTATTATTAGCTGATGCCAGCAAGGCTAATAATGGCGAGAGATCGGCTATGGACCCATTAAAGGTAACTCAATATGTTAGGTTGTGCAAAGACATTAAGGGTCTTGCATCAGGTCGTTGTGATGGCGATAACATAAGAGATGGAGTTGATTCTAATGTGCTTTCTCCCCTAGATTCATTGCCTCCTATGGTTTTAGTAAGGGAAGCTAATGGTATAAGAGGGAGTGATAACCAAGGTGGAAATCTAGCTAAAAACGCAGGGGCGTACATGAGATTATTTGCTGGATACGTGAAACAACATATCATTCCTATCCATAGAAGGAATGATATATGCGCATTCTTTCTAGGCGTCTCTCCTGAGTCTCTTGTTGGTGTACATGACTTCCGTATGGCGTTGCGCGAGGGAGACAATACGGCCAAAAATTATAGAGAAGCCATGAGTAGACAAGATAGCGGTCTACTTAATACACTGAGCAGCCCTTTAAGCGATTTGACTTTGGTAGTTAGCTTTGCGCACTTAATGTTGCGACATATGAAGGAAATAGGCATAAAAGGTTGCATAGCCCCTGGCAGATATAATTTCATGAATAACGAGCTAGAACAATTATCAGTTGCAAAAATACCAAATATCCAAACTTCCCTCCATTCTTCAGATACTAATAGTAAAAAACAAGGTAGCTTTAGTAGAAAAGTGATAGAGAATCTGACGAATTTCTTGCGTACTAACAACCACAACAATAAAACCTCTGCTGGGCGGACAATGTAAGCAATGATACCGGAGCAGATCTAAAGAGTTGCGGCAAATGGTAAAAAAACTCTTTAACATGTTTAAATTTTGTTTATAGATGGCTCCCATTGTGCTAGGGTACTCAGGGTTTACTTGACCTTGGATGACCGATATGAGCCCAACACCGAAAGAAGTGATAATAAATTTTGGTCCCCAGCATCCAGCCGCCCATGGGGTGTTGCGCTTAATACTAGAGATGGATGGAGAAGTTATTCAAAGAGCAGACCCAAATATAGGGCTACTACATCGCGGAACTGAGAAGTTGATCGAATACAAAACATACCTACAAGCTGTGCCGTACTTTGATCGACTTGATTATGTTTCACCCATGTCTCAAGAACATTGCTTTGCTCTTGCAGTCGAGAAATTACTCCAATGCAAAATCCCACCCAGAGCTCAGTACTTGAGAGTGCTTTTTTGTGAGCTAACTCGTATTCTAAATCACCTCCTTAATATCACCACTTTAGCTCTTGATGTTGGAGCAATGACCCCTCTCTTATGGATGTTTGAAGAAAGGGAAAAGATGATGGAATTTTACGAAAGAACCAGCGGAGCACGCCTGCACGCGGCCTACATCAGACCGGGAGGTGTAGCCAATGATATTGACGATAAATTACTTGCTGATATGCACGATTTTTTTCTATCCCTCCCGAGGAAAATTGACGACATGGAGGGGATGCTAACAGAAAATCGCATATATAAACAAAGACTGGTTGATATCGGCATCACAACTAAGGAAGAGGCGCTAAGTTGGGGTTTTACCGGCCCAATGCTGAGAGCTACGGGCATTCCGTGGGATCTGCGTAAATCTCAACCATATGAAGTCTATGATCAACTTGAGTTCTCTATCCCTGTAGGTAAGCATGGTGATTGCTATGATCGTTATTTGGTACGCATGGCTGAAATGAGAGAATCAATTAAGCTTATCATACAGTGTATAGAAGCTATGCCTGGTGGACTCTACCGCGTTGATGATCATAAGATATCACCACCAGAAAGATCAGAAATGAAGTATTCAATGGAGGCTATGATTCATCATTTCAAGCTTTACACTGAAGGGTATGATGTGCCAGCAGGAGAGACCTATACAGCGGTTGAGGCGCCGAAAGGTGAGTTCGGTGTATATCTTATAGCCGACGGCAGTAACCGCCCTTACAGATGCCATATTCGCGCCCCTGGTTTCGCTCACTTACAAGCGCTTGAATTAATGAGTCGAGGACATATGCTTGCTGATGTTGTA
>CAIOSF010000153.1 GCA_903860855.1 uncultured Alphaproteobacteria bacterium
ATATTATCTTAATTATTTCGTAAAAATAATCTTGTTCGGGCAGATTATAGTGTTATACGTTGTACGAAAAATGTCTTTGCCTTACCCTTGCAATCATTTCGCACACTAACATCGCAGCCGTATATAGAGCTGAGTTTGTACTATGAAATTGCGCCCTCAAGTATACCAAAGTCATAACGACACGTCAACATAGAATATATGCAAGACGGAATGATATCGCCATCACCTATATGTTAGCGCGCATAATTACCAACGCAATAAAGCGACACCAAATGTCATTCCAGCGCCAGCGGTTACAAGGACAATAAGCTGCCCCTTCTGGACCAAGCCATTCTTCACATAAACATCAAGAGCCAGAGGGATAGATGCAGCTGAAGTATTTGCATGAGTAGCCATAGTAACCATGAACTTACTCATCGGTAACTTAAGCCTTTCTGAGACGGCCTGTAATATTCTAATATTAGCTTGATGGGGCAGTATCCAAGAAATATCATCAACTGTATAGCCATTTTCTGCGATAATCTTTGAAATGAGGCTGCTCATTTTTTCAATAGCATGCTTAAACACCTTCGCCCCATCCATCATCATCTTGGCGTTTAAGTTCCCAGCAGCAATACCACCTGACGTATATAAAGCATCTTGCAGTTCTGGATAGGAAATAATCTCCATATCCTCTATCCCTGATATTTTCGGCATTTTCCAGCCATTTGCCTCCCCATCCTGTATCTCCTCACCTTGCAAAATCATAGCTCCAGCCCCGTCACCAAATAATACGCATGTTCTCCTATCATTCCAATCTACGATTCTTGACATAATCTCAGCCCCTATCACAGCAACAGTGTGTGCTTGACCAGATTTGATCATACTATCAGCAATGGTCATAGCATATAAAAAACCAGAACATACTGCTTGTATATCAAAAGCAGCTGCCTTTGTGGCTCCCACTAAGCGCTGCACCCTTATAGCTGTAGCTGGCATGATCAAGTCTGGAGTCGTTGTGGCCAAGATAATGCAGTCAATTTCATCAGAGGCTATGACTGATGCATCAATAGAATTTCGCAGAGCAGCAACGGCCAGATCAGAAGTAAGTTGCTCAGACGAGGCTATGTGGCGGCTGCGGATTCCTGTACGACTAAAGATCCACTCGTCACTGGTATCAAGAGATGTTGCAAGATCGTCATTTGTTACGATTTTATCTGGTAAGTATGAGCCGCACCCCATAACCCTAGCCACAATCCTACCAGATGACTTTTGCGCGCTATATGATTTTTGCAACGATATTGTATTTAGCTCGTTACCTTTGATGCCACTCACCTTGATCAAACCTGTAAAAAACCTAATTTTACTACGATATAGCCATAGAGTAAATTCCCACCTTATGCAACAACAGTATTACTATGGGAATTAATATAGAAGCTGATATTATAGTAGCTAACACTATTTAACTTATAAAGTTATAGTAGCTTAAGTTACCGTTTGGCCTATGTCTGGCTGCCTTATATATATCGGCTCAAGTGGCAGTCTCTTGAATGCACCGTGACCAAATTCACTGTGCATTCTTGTAGCGTGAGCATAGCATAAACTTGCAGCAGCATTTGGAAATACAAGACCGCTAAGACCGATCTCTCCCACCTCTCCACGGCCATAAGAGAAAAAATAAACTTTATATGCTTTTGACTTCGCCTGAAGCTTGTCCATTACATGTGTATTCAAATCTACAAGGTCACAGAGCCTCTTATTCCTCTCTTCATCCAGCGCTTCTAATCCATTGCTTCCTAGAAATCTGCTTGTTGATGGCACCCCAGCAACCAACCCTAACCCACTTAGATTGACCAGGGTAATTTCATCAATAGCTAATGGTACACATACCATTTCAGCTGACCGTATCTGAGAAAGTTGCGACAGTACATAGCGTAGAACATATGCCTGACTTTTACCCGCATCTATAGCAACAAAAAATTCTTTATCATTATAACCATCATCTATAACGGTCCTATCTTCAGATAGCATGGCAGCATGCATTGCCATTGAATCCAGGGTTGAAACTGGCATAATGTCTACTTTAAGACCCATAGACTTCATGGCAATTTCAATACCCTGGACGGCAGCAAGACCTATACGAATGCCTGTAAAACTACCGGGACCAACGGTAACAACGATCTGATTCAAATCCTGAAACCGAATGGCAAGAGCTGCCAATGCATCATTTATCATAGATAGCAAACCCTCGGCTTGCCTATTGGGCGTGAACTCTATTTTTTCATACAATAGTACACTATATGCACTATCAGAGGCAATTACATCATTCCGCCCCAGGGCAACAGAGCAAATACCACAACATGTATCTATTGCCAAAGTATAATTTTGTTTCATCTTTTTATACCGAGTTTTCGAATTAAAATAATGTAATGAGAGAAGAGCGGTGCATTGCTACACTATTGTACATGCAATGGGCATCAAGCCAAATACATAGGTATGAGCCGATACATCCTGGACTTTGCCGAGTGCATCGTCACGAAGCATTGCTATGAGCGACAAGCGAGGCGGCAGTAGTTAGAAGGGGGAACTGATATTATTCTGATCTCTTTCTATCCTGAAGTAACTCAGCAACCTCAGGAATTTCAAGAGTCTTCATAAAATTTCTCATTTCCTGCCTTGCCGTTATGACAGATAAAGTAACTTTTATCTGATTCGATGATGTAATATCATATAATGTTAAGCCGGATAAAAACAATTCCTTAAAGATAACTCTGTCACCAAAACCTGGAGCTGGTCTAAACCCCAGTCTTTTTGATAATTTTTGTATGGCCGTATCCATGTTACGTTTATTGATTGCATCCAAAGCCGCCAGCCTATTTCTGACAACGACCCAATCTATCATACCTTTGTCACGAGCAGCTCTTTTCAACTTTTGTTCAAAAAACATAGCGCTATACGCACCAGGGGTCACCATCTCAAGCTTATCAGGACTAATCATTCCTAGCAGATCAACATCAAGAAAGCTATCATTTAGAGGAGTTACCACAATGTCAGCATATGAATGAGCAACCCGATTTATGTGGGTAGAGCTGCCGGGGGTATCGATAATGATAAAATTATAATCACTAAGCTGCTTTAACAAATCAGCAAATGTTCCTTCTTGCTGATCTTCCGAAATACTAACATCGAGTTGCGCATATTCCTGATCCCTTTTTTGTGATAAATTATCTACAAATTTGAAATGCTCTGGCATGGGCAAAGAAATGTTACCTCTTTTCGCTGAGATACCGCGATTCTCTATATAGCGAGATAACGATTGCTGATAGCTGTCAAGATCAATCGAAGCAACCCTAAACCCAAGCTTCAACAAAAACACAGCGACATGCATGGCTGTGGTCGTTTTACCAGAACCACCTTTTTCATTTCCAAATACTATTATTCTAGCCATACTAATCAGTCGTTCCTATATCGCATATAAGCGATTCATGCAAATTAGGTATAAATTAGAAGATATTTACAAAGATGCAACTCTTCTCTGCTTACAGCCAACAGTTATATCAGTTCTCAATTGCAATTAGATGAGCAAAAGGCTGAGTCAAATTAAATAGTGATTAATGTCTGATGCCACCATGGGGTCATTACAACTAATGGTTTATAAAAATTGCTCTTTTTTTAGTTTTTTATGAGTTATTTCGGAGTAATAAATGAACTCAACAGTTTCATAATTGACCTTGCATTTTGGCCATTACAACTATAGAATCCTCGTGATTTTCGTTATACTCGCATATAAATGAGCCATAACTCAACCAATAAGGATAACAAATCAGTCCAAAACTTTGCCACGATCGATTTTTTAGAGCAGGCTCTCTCAATAAACCTCGCACAGTACAATGAGTTATCCCATATAGGTCTTGAGGACAAACTCTCATCTTATAATGAATGCCATGTCTTTATAGTCGTCAGATTAATCAACCTATTGGCGCTAGAAAAAATCTACCCTCTGATCACCGGATCTAACATCAAAAGCCTGATGGCCTCGGTATCAGAATGTTATAGCAGATCAATGATACTTCAAGTATCATACGATACTTTCCTTATCAAAACATCTAGTGCTAGTTCAGACTATTTCTCAGAACAACTTAGGGGTTATTTTTACAATTCATTAAAGAAATTTGCAACAGAATATTCATATCTTGCAATCAGGGCTGGCTATGCCAAAACGAATCACCTAATACATCATACTTCAACAATAAAACAAGCTTATATAGCCTTGTATGAAGCTTGCCACAGACGAATTCCCTGCTTTCACTATGAACATATAAACGAGACTTTTTTTGCTCAAGATAAAGTGGAAGATATAGTTTTATTCAAGGAGCTGGAGCAAATCGTATATGATAGCAAAATTGATCTCATATTTCATCCAATTGTGAGTGCTACAGATTATAGAGTTCATAGTTATGAAGCCTTGTCGAGAGCTCGACATTATCCAAGCATTAGGTCGTCTCTCAAACTCAATATAGCAGCAGCGGAGAGACTAGGCTACATATCTCATTTTGACTGGCTGACATTAGGACTTGTAGTAAGAGAACTGTTAATAAATAAAGATATCATCATTAATCTGAACGTATCACCTATATCTTTGGGTGATATTTCTTGGGTCAACAAGGCGGTCGACATACTGAGCGATCAACCGATAGCAAAGCGTTTGGTTATAGAGATAACCGAAACATCATTTCATCATGATTTCAATGAATTAACATCATCAATAAACAAACTGAAAGATATAGGTTGCAGCATAGCAATAGATGATTTTGGTACAGGATATGCGTCCCTTGGTTTATTAAAAAAAATACCGGTTGATTTTATCAAAATTGACGGAAGCTATATAACTCAACTAAATCATAACTTGCCGTTTATAGAATGTATTATATCTATAGGTGAAGCTATCAAAGCTGAGATAGTAGCAGAGTTTGTTGAAGATCTAGAAACAGCGCAAAAACTTACAGAGCTTGGAGTTCACTATCTCCAGGGTAACTATTTTCATCAAGCATTGTCACGATGCGGCGACGAGGCGACTATATTAACAACACCAACGCGTTGATAAGTACAGCATCAGCTAAGTAAAAAAATTATCGCAGAATCAAGCTCCACCAAACCATTTGATGATCTGTATGCTGTAACTGTTTTTCCTCTTGGCACACTGGCTTCCTTTGCAAACTTACCCCCTGCCCTTCAAGCTTGGACTGTACTACTAATTCTGGAACTGTATTAAATCTGAAAAAACTAACTAACTCGTAGAATCACCAATTTCTTGTTTTAACCACGAATTGAGACAAGAGTATCGTTCAGATATCCTGTTGTTCTTCACTGCCATAGCCATAGCTGCTTTCTCTCCTACCAAAATAACCTCATCTTTGGCCCTGGTAATACCAGTATAAATTAAATTTCTATTTAGCATAATATAATGCTGCTTAACTATTGGAATTATCACCCTCTGATACTCAGACCCTTGGGATTTATGTATTGTAATTGCATAAGCAAGAACCAATCGTTCCAAATCATTCCCATCATAGGCAACAACCCTATGATCAAAATTCACCAACATCTCCCTATTCTCCAAGTCAATGCTTTGGATATAGCCTATATCTCCATTGAAGACATGCTTATCATAGTCATTTTCAATCTGCATGACCTTATCGCCAGCATAAAAACGGAGCCCACTCCTTTCCAAATATGGACCATTACCAGCATTTGGATTGAGAATAGGTTGCAACATGAAATTCAATGACTGAACGCCTAAATTCGTTCTTTGCATTGGAGTTAAAATTTGGACAGATTGCATAACCTCCTGATGAGATGTCTCCTTGCACAAGCGCGTCACCATTTGCATAATAATATGCTGGGCATTATCCTGCTCACATTGATGAAATTGAAAGTCCTTGCTATCATTCTCCATAGATGGAACGTAGCCGCGATTAATCATATGAGCATTGGTCACGATAGCACTATATGATGCTTGGCGAAAAATCTTGTTCAACCGTACAACTGATAACATCTCAGAGCCAATAAGATCAGCCAAAACTTGGCCAGGACCAACTGATGGTAACTGGTCAATATCCCCAACCATAACAAGACTCGCTGTAGCTGGCATAGCCTTCAAAACGCTATGCATTAAATGCACATCTATCATTGAGCTTTCATCAATAATCAATAAGTCACACTTTAGATGATGGTTTTCGTTATAAAAAAAACCTCCATTTACAGGATCAAATTCCAATAATCTATGTATGGTAGTTGCATGAGTTTTAGCACTTTCAGACATACGCTTAGCCGCTCTACCCGTGGGGGCAGCCAGCTTGATCATCAGATCATCATCATAATTTTTGAGTACCTTGATCAGAGAATTAATGAGAGTTGTTTTACCAGTGCCAGGACCACCAGTTACAATTGTAACCTTATTCTTTAGGATAGTTCCGAGAGCCTCCTGCTGACTGCTTGATAATCTAATTTTATATTGGATACGCAACCATTCAATTGAATCTACCAAGTCTATTTTCTGACCAATAGCAAAACCGGCCCTGTCCATCGCCATGAGCATACGGGCTATATTCTTTTCCATGTAATAGTATATAGAAAGAAAAATCAGCGATTCAGCTAAGCAATTGCCCACAGCAATCAACCTCCTACCTTCTATGGCTGTAGTTATTGCCTCCTTTGTCGCCCCGAGCGGTACACTGAGTTCATGATCACACTTCTCAACCAGCACATCGTATGGCAAGCTGCAACATCCACTGACAACTGCTGCCTGTTGGAGAACGTACTCAACCGCTGCATTTGCTCTTTGTTGCGAATCTAGTGGTACTCCCATACTGGTAGCGATCTTGTCAGCAGTAAGAAATCCCATACCTTTTATATCATATGCCAATTGGTATGGATTTGCCTTAGTAATCCCTATAGCCTCATTGCCATAGTGTCGAAAAATCCTCATGGCTGTGCTGGTGTTCACATTATAGTCTTGAAAAAAAAGAATGACACTACGAGCAGCTTCATTTTCTAACCAACTTTCCGTTATGGATGCCAA
Source organism: uncultured Alphaproteobacteria bacterium (assembly GCA_903860855.1). GTDB lineage: Bacteria > Pseudomonadota > Alphaproteobacteria > Rickettsiales > Midichloriaceae > CAIOSF01. The sequence goes on from CAIOSF010000153.1 coordinate 7,061, forward strand.
CTTGTTTTTTCCTATACCCTCAATATGTAATAGCATGTCAGGCTGTCTCTCCAGGATCGCCAGAGTATTCTCACCAAAAGCTTCAACAATTCTCTTGGCCATAGCTGGCCCCACCCCTTTTATCACGCCGGAACTTAGATATCGCTCAATTCCCTCTGGACTTGCTGGTCTTTCGCTTTCTATGGTTGATGCCTTGAACTGCTTGCCATATTTTGGATCATGATGCCATTGCCCTTTAGCTACCAAAACCTCTCCTACATAAATAGAATGACAACTGCCTACAGTAGTGATGAGCTCCTTATGCTCTCTACTTCTCAGTAACATCACGGAAAAACCGGTATCACGACTATGAAAAATTATCTTTTCTACCGTTCCTGATATTGCTGCTGGTAACTCCATTGTCATCTCTCTATTGCACTTAGTTTGTCATTCGTCTAGTAAGTCAAAGATGCTACTGCTTGCCTTGTCAGCGTCACTCTTTGTGTCGCTGTCTTTCTTCGGATCATCAACATTTGATTTTGATGTCGGTGCATCCGATGTCGGCAAGTGATCACTACCGTTACTAGCTTTGTCTTCACTTATCTTATTATTATCACTAGTATTTTGATTAGAACTAAGCCCATTTGCTTTAGATTCGTCATCACTGCGACCATTTTTTATATCAGCTTCTTTTATTTTAGCTTGCTGTTTCTCAGCCAGGATACGAAAAATTTCCTCTTGCATCCCACCTTTTTTGTCATCTATTGCCCTATCGCCCTTTTTTTCATCACTTTTTAAAAAATTTGAACCAGCTGATTTTGCACTATTATCTTTTGCACCCTTATTCTTACCACCTATATTTCCATTGTTCTCCCCGATGCCTTTATCAATACTATCTGCCAATGATGTTGTACCAGCATTACCATTGATTTTATTGTATATACTCCTTTCAACCGGCTTATCATAGGCTTCGTATAGAGACGTAATTACACAGTCGCATTTACGAATTATCGGCAATCTCTCCATATCTACCGTTTTCACGGTACTACCATAAGAGATATAAGCTATGTAACTATCAATCAATACTGATATCAGCAAAAACGTTAAACAAACCACTCTCATTCTTATTTCTCAGCTTGATATATGTAGAGCTAAAATATGAGTAGACGAGGATTGGTCATCTAAAATCAGCCACCAGCAGTAATTCTGAGCTCGTTTGTCTTCTGCTCGTCTGCTTCGTTTTAGGATTCCATGACCAGCTTGTGTATTTTTAGATCCTGAAACGATTCCAGGATAACTTAGAACTAAGCCCTTCCGTTCTGATCCACAACAGGACAAATCCCACACACAATAAGTTAAATAATTTTGCATAATCTCTCTGTCTCTTTCTCGCTGAGATATTTCCCAATCTCCATTAACACTAAATCATGATAATCATTTATCCATTCTTTTTCATCATCGTTAAGTGAATAGAAATCAATAAGAGAGGCATTAATTGGCACCATGGTTAAAGGCTCAAATCTCATGTAACCATTTTTCCACTCTTTGATAACATACAAGTTCTCAATACGTATACCATATTTTCCCTCAAGATATAATCCTGGCTCTATCGAGACAACCATACCAACTTGTAAAGGCACATCATTCTTTCGTGATATAGACTGTGGCCCCTCATGGACTGAAAGAAAATAGCCAACTCCATGACCCGTACCGTGGCCGTAATCCAAGCTCTCCTGCCACAAATAGTAACGAGCAAGAACATCAAGCTGAGCACCGGTTGTACCAGGAGGGAACCTGGCATTAGCTAATAGCATATGCCCCCTAAGAACTGCAGTGAAATGAGCTTTTTGCTCAAAAGTTGGTAAACCTAGACAAAGAGTCCTCGTGACATCAGTAGTGCCATAAAAATACTGACCACCAGAGTCTATAAGATACAGACTATCTCTCCCAATTACCTTATTAGTTTCTGGCGATGCCCTATAGTGAACTATGGCTCCATTTGCTCCATAACCCGAGATAGCTGGAAAACTTTCTCCTCTAAAATTCGGCATTCTCTGTCTAAACTCCAACAACCTCCGGGATGCTGTGATTTCATCCACACTATCCATTTCCTGTTCATATAGCCATATCATGAACTTTGTCACAGCCAATCCATCACTAATATGAGCTTGCTTAATGTTTTCCAATTCCTCAGGTGTTTTAATAGCAGCCATGGCCAAGCATGGGTCAGGTTCATCAATAAAAACACTGATATCGCCGGAAGGTGAAAATATCCTAGACGTCTCTTCCAGGGCAGCCGGAAGGAATCGAAAATCACTTAATACAGTACACGTCGCCCTTGAAGGGAATAGGCAGAGTCTGGACATCAATTCATCCAAACCAAAGCACTCTAGGTTAAGACTATTGAAATATCCCAACATACCATTAACACTCGATGGGCCATCTGGTAGCATATCGACAAAAAGCTCGCCCTTTTTCTCTATGCTATCTAGAAGCAGATAAGATAACATCACTGGGGTATTCTCCAAATCAGAGGCTCTCACATTAAGCAACCAACATATGCTCTCAGGCCTACAAAGTAGGGTATAACGATGGTGCACCCCCTGATACACTAGATTTAATTTTGTTTGTGCCTCAGACTCAGATGGGATGATATATGGCTGCGATGCATCCTTTAGTGGACTATCAAGCCATACAGTATCAACCAAATTCTTAGAAACCTGCTCAAGCTTTATTCCATTCTTTTTCCCCCATTTCTTATAGTAACTAGCAGTTTTAACGCTAAACAGCATAGGATCATAACCCAACAAGTTGCCTTCGCACCCAGATAGAATGCAAGAACTGGGTTCGGACATATCTAAAACCTCGTATCCTCGCCCTAGCTGTATTCTAGCTTGTACCAAATAACGACTATCAGTATAGAAATAGCAAGTCGAGTTGGTGACGATCGCCACGCCATTTGAACCACTAAAACCTGTTAGCCAAGCTAGCCTTTGATGGTGGGCAGAAGGACATTCATTTTGCCATGAATCGGTAGAGGGAACTATATATCCATCTAACCCATGTTTTAGCACCATTTCTAGTAAATCTTTTTTTCTTTTATTATGTATCATAAAATTGGCTTGCAATTATTTCACCCTGTGCTTTTACTTAGGTGCTTCTTTAACTAAAGATACCTTCATATGGCACCATTATTGAATCTAGATCAAGCGAAAGATAATTCTTCTCAATGGTTTTTGCAACTACGTGATCAGATTTGCCAAGCATTCGAAGGAATTGAACGAGAACTTGGCTCAAAAGCATCTTTTGAAAGAAAAAATTGGACAAGAGATGGTGGAGGTGGAGGTGAAATGTCACTAATGCAAGGAAAGGTATTTGAAAAGGTTGGAGTAAATATATCAACAGTTCATGGCAACTTCAGCAAAGAGTTCGCCAAGGAGATACCGGGAGCAGAACAAAATAATGGTGATTTTTGGGCCAGTGGTATCTCTTTGGTTGCTCATATGGCCTCTCCTCTAGTACCAGCAGCCCATATGAATACTCGCATGATAGTGACTGATCGTCTATGGTTTGGAGGAGGTGGCGATCTTACTCCAACATTTCCCTATGATGATGATACGGCTACTTTCCATGCCTACTTTCAAAGAGCTTGCGATAAATTTGACCCAAGTTACTACACTCGTTTTAAGGAAGAATGTGATAAGTATTTCTTTCTACCACATCGCAATGAATCAAGAGGTGTCGGAGGTATCTTTTTCGATGACCTGAATAGCGGCGACTGGCAAAATGATTTTAGTTTTATTAGAGAAGTAGGAGTAGCATTTAAGAAGGCATTCTGCGAGATTGTAATAAAAAATATGCATAAACCATGGTCAGAGAAAGAAAAAGATCAGCAACGAATAAAACGTGGTAGATATGTTGAATTTAACCTGCTATATGATCGGGGTACCAAATTTGGGTTGATGACGAATGGTAACGCTGAAGCAATCTTAATGTCATTGCCCCCAGAAGTGAAATGGTAGAGTTATGAGTAAAAGTGCTAGCCTTTTAAAAAATGAAAATGAGAATGGCAATTCTAGATCGTTAGAAGGTAAGATGTTGGTCGCTTCCCCACATATGAATGATCCATTCTTTGAGAAGTCGCTAGTATATATATGCGCTCATGATGATAATGGCATTATAGGCATAATAGTGAATCAACAAATAGGCATGGTATCGATTGTTGATATGCTAAAAAATTCGGGCAACAATAAGAAACCAAAAGCTATAAATAAAAAATATCCAGTTCTCTTTGGTGGACCGGTCAATTCTGATCTAATCGTCGCTTTGAGCCTTACCAAAACGCAAGAAGTGTCATTCAGTGAACATAGAAGAGCTGATATGCACGCCGATGCCGGGACATTCTTGCAAGACGTTATCCATGGTAAAAACAAACCATCAAAGCTTATTCTCGCAAAGGGTGTGAGTGCTTGGGATGCTGATCAACTTGAAAGCGAAATTTCTGAAAATGCCTGGTTCGTAATCGATCCATCTCTGCAAATGTTGTTTTCCCAAAGAATCAAACATAAATGGGATACAGTTATGAAAGGCTTAGGCGTTAGTAACATGAACTATCTGGTTCATTATTCTGGCAATGCTTAGATTCTGAGCTTCTGAAACAAGTTCAGGATGACTAATCGGCTCTATGCATTTTTAAAATATCGTATATCTATTTGATTTTTCATCATGCTTTTTATGATTTTAATTAATGACAGGCCCTAGTTCTTATCTTGCTTTTGCAACTAAATATTTATTACTGTGTGCCAACACACCATCAACAAACTTAGTCTGATCGAAGTTGTAATTACCTCCATCGTTTCTTTGGTCTCTAGAAGCCCTCACAATGCTTTCAATAAATAATGGCCTCTCATCCCCATTATCAGCCTGCGCTTTGACCCTTCCATCTAAGTTTTGTAACGCATCCCTCTTCTGCTGGTTATAGTAACGATTAGCGACAATCGGCTCACCAATATGATTATTTGCAATATTTAAAGGATCGCGTCTAACATCACCATTCTCATCTCTCTGATGAATTGGCACTCTACCAGAGAGTTGCCCGATCGTATTTGCCATCTCAACATCAGTC
>CAIOSF010000154.1 GCA_903860855.1 uncultured Alphaproteobacteria bacterium
AAAGCAAAGAAAATCTGTGCTATGTAAAAGAGTCAGAAGAGCTTGCTTTAAATCCAAAAGATTTTTTAATTAATTTAAACATTAAAGATCAGGCTTACTTCACTAGCAGTGCCTATAATGCATTATTTCAGAAATGTATTAAGATATATACCACAGGCCCGCATAAGTAGGGTTCCTTGGCTAATATCACCAGCTTGCGAAGAACCCCTGGTTATAGTATACTGGGCTCAATGGGCGAAAATAGGTGTGTTATAGTATTATTATTGAAGTTGCTCCCTGTTTTTGTTAACTAGTTCTGCTAATCCAATTTGGGTAGGTTGTTTTTATGAGTGATGATGGCGGCGATCCTTTCATGGGATCAGGTTCTGTGGGTTCCAACTCGTCCGGTGGCATTACAAACGCGACCATAGATATGAACAGTCATAGCGCTGGTGCGGGACATCCTTTTCAGTCTATTGATAAGGGAATGCAGGCTATAGGTAGTCTTTTTCAAGCCCTTAATCCTGGGGCTGCCCTTTCATCGCTTCAGCATATTCCTGGTGGTATAGTTGGCGGGAAAATCCCTGGTTTATTTGGAGGAGGGAAAGGAAAGGGGTGATTGTGTAGTCTTTTTCAAGCCCTTAATCCTGGGGCTGTTTGACTTTACTTCGTTTGTCTATTGCATTTGACTTCGCCTGCAGCTTGTCTGTGTATCTCGGTATCTTAAAAGATATGTACAACTCGTGAGGTTCTGAAGCAAGTTCGGGATGATGTTGATTTACTCGATGAAGCCACGCAGCTGCAGATTATCCAACCCTCAAGGTAGATACTCAGCTATTAGTACTTAAAATCGCTTTACGCGTAGCTTTTGAAAGAACCTCATAAAACCTGATCAAAACCAGTATATTACCTTTTAGTGGAGTCCCGGGAATGTTGCAATTTTGCGGCTCTCAGCTTTGTCTTGCGTAAGGTGAGTCCTTAAATCAAATCGAACCTGATGTTAGAGGAACAAGGTTCAGTGTGATGATATCTCAGTCTTTGGGAGTTACCGATACGCCTTGTTGCTTGTATGTTGCAACTTGTCTATTGAACCAAAACATACATGGGTATGTCTATGATCTATGGCCATAAAATGCATGAGCAGCTACAGCCACAGCGTTAGATACGTTAAGACTTTCCACTGAGTCACACATATTTATTTTTAGAAATAGATCGCACGTCTCTGTTAAAAGTCTTCTGACCCCCTTATCCTCCCTACCAAAAACCAAAGCAGCTTTCTTATACTCATTGCATTTGTTATTCAGTAACATATCGGTGTGACTTGAAAAACCTATGATCCAATAACCTATTTCCTTGAGATCCCCCATTGCTCTTACAAGGTTAGGCACATAAACAATCGGAAGCTTCTCGAAGGCTCCGCTAGCAGATTTAACCATGGTGGCTGTTTCCATGGGGGATTTGTGACACGGCATGATGATAGCTATCGCACCAAAAGCAGCAGCAGAACGGATGATTGCTCCAACGTTACGTGGGTCTGTTATTTGATCCAATACGATTATTAAGCTACTTGTCGAGTCAGAGAGGGTGGAGTAAATAGATTCAAGAGATGATTGGATCAATGGTTCTGTTTGCAGAAAGATGTTTTGGTGAGCGGTAACATCACTGGATCTCAAGCCGACATCTTCCATCTTAAGGGTATTAGCAGGATTGGCTGAAATCACCACTGGTATATTGCTATTCTCTAGATATCGAGAAAATAGTGTCACATTATCATCACCAATTACAAGCTTATGTTTTATTCTTTCGGGGTTTTCTAAGGCAGATAATACACTGTGTCTGCCATATATCCAGTATTTTGACATATTAGTATGTGCTCGTTATTGCATGTGGTCGATCGTCTCTCACCTTATTGTTAATTGAGGTTAGATGCAACAATGGGTTCATCAACCTTCAGATCTATTGCACTGTTAACAAAATTGTTTTCATTATTTAATTTATATAGATATGTATAACAAAGC
>CAIOSF010000155.1 GCA_903860855.1 uncultured Alphaproteobacteria bacterium
AGGTAGCCATTCAAGGCAATCTTGATAACTCTCTATTACTTATTGATGATAAAAAAAGAATTGAGAAGGAAGTGTTGATGATCCTTGATAACGTCGATATAACAAAAAACTTTGTCTTTAATCTTGGCCACGGTGTGTTACAAAGATCAAGAATAGAAAATATACACATAGTTATAGAAACGATTCGATCATATGAGCGTGAACATTGCACCATTTAATTCTGAAGCTGAAGAGGCAATACTTGGAGCTTTCATAAACAATAATGAGAATATTAACAAAGTAGGAGATTATCTCCTACCGGAACATTTTTATGTTGAGATCAATAAAAAAATCTATGCACTTATTCAGAAACTTATTAGCAACGGCCATCCAGCTACTTATCTAACTGTCAAAAGTTGCTTTAGGGATGAGAGCAATATGGGGCAGATTGAGGAGTATCTTGTTGATATAACCAGCAAGGCCCAACTCCTCTCTGATGTTATATCTCTTGGTCGCATAATCTATGATAGTTATATAAAGAGGCAGCTTATTCAAATAAGTCAGGATGTAGCGGTTAGGGCTTCCAAAAGTTCCATCAACGAAAGTGGTCAGGAATGCCTTGAAGAGGCTGAGCAAATGCTCTTCAACTTGGCCAGCAGGGGTAACACTGAAAATCGTTGTATAAGCCTCTCAAGGGCCGTGTTCAATACTGTGGAGCACATTAAAATACTAAAGCATAGCGGTATTAGTGTCGCTGGAGTATCAACGGGTTTTATTGCCCTTGATAGGATCACGGGAGGATTACAAAATTCTGACTTGATAATATTGGCGGCAAGACCATCTATGGGTAAAACAGCTCTAGCTGTTAATATTGGCTATAATGCTGCAAAAAGCTTCTCTAGGGATCCAAAAAATGATAAATCCGTTGTAATCTTTTCCTTAGAGATGTCCACGGAACAAGTTGTAACACGTATCATCTCAACTCTTACTAATATCGCGAGCAGTGAGTTGCGTAAGGGTAGCTTTTTAAATGGAGAAGAGATGTCTAGGGTGACGTCCGTCACAGCAACGGTAAAAGACATACCACTATTCATAGACGATACCGCTTCCCCCACTATATCGGCGATCCGCACCAAAGCTAGGAGAATGAGTAGACAATATAACTTAGGCTTGATAGTTGTGGATTACTTACAATTAGTGAGGGGATCGACGGAATATTCCAACAGGGTCAATGAGATTGGTGAGATATCACAGGGTCTTAAAGCGATAGCAAAAGAATTAAATATACCTGTTATTGCCTTATCACAATTGTCCAGGGCTGTTGAGAGCAGAGATGATAAAAGACCACAGCTCTCAGATCTGAGAGAAAGTGGTAATATAGAGCAGGATGCTGATGTTGTTATGTTTTTGTACAGGGAAGAATATTATCTAAGCAGAAGTCTTGGACCTGAAGCCCACACAGAGAACACTGACTATCAAAAGAAATTATCATTTGTAAAAAACACAGCAGATTTGATAATATCAAAGCATCGAAATGGGCCAACTGATACTATTCAATTGTTCTTCGATGGTGCCACTACAAGATTTGAGAATTTAGCCAAGGATCTAGAAGGTAACGCTTCCTATGATAGATAAAAACAATCTGTTAGACCAATTCCTGATTTTAACTACTGCGTTGAAGAGTTATTACATTACGTCAATTTAGTCTATTACAAGCCCTAATAACTATACCATATCCCCCTCCGCCCACTATCACCACTAGCTTCATCTATCTCCCTCAGCAATTGGTGGGCGCGATCAGTAACCCTCTTAGGCATACCGGCAAGTTCGGCCACATAGACACCATATGACTTATTTGCCTTGCCTTGTCTTATTTCATGTAAAAATATTATCTTTCCATCACACTCTTCAATGTTCATTGTATAAAATCTTATACGACTCAGTACATTATCTAGTTGAGCAAGTTCATGATAATGGGTGGCAAATAGGGTCCGAGCTTTGATGTTATCGTGAATATCCTCAAGTACCGCCCTCGCTATGGCCAAACCATCGTAGGTTGCTGTACCACGACCTATTTCATCAAGAATAATAAGGGAGTTAGCTGTAGCATTATTCAATATATATGCAGTTTCGAGCATCTCAACCATGAAGGTTGACTGGCCTTCAGCTATATTGTCTGATGCCCCAATCCTACTGAAGAGCCTATCTATAAGGCTTATTCTAGCCCTACTGGCCGGTACAAAACTTCCCATTTGAGCCAATATACATATCAGAGCATTTTGCCGAAGAAATGTGCTCTTACCTGCCATATTCGGCCCAGTGATTAACCAAAGATTATCAGTTTCATTCATGAAACAGTTGTTAGGAGAGAAATAACTGTTGGTCGATGTCACGGTCATGGATAACTCAACCACTGGGTGCCTACCGGCGACTATCTCTATCATTACTTGTCTACAATCACCGCCAGTTGTTGCTCCAGCATGATAGCCTTCAACTATCGGTCTCACATAATTCCTTGTCACAGCTAATTCAGCCAGGCTACTGGCAACATCGATAGAAGCAATGGCTTGAGACATGATGATTATTGTCTCAAACTCAGCCGTAATCTTGGATGACAATTCTTCTATAATCTCAAATTCTAATTGTTTAATGCGTTCATCGCAAGTAAGGATCTCCTGCTCAAGAGCCTTCAATTCGATGGTATTATATCTAATGCCAGTAGATAGTGATTGTTTATGGAAAAAGATATCATCTTTCATTTTACCGGCATAAGAGGGATTTATCTCAACGTAATATCCTATTATATTGTTTTTGCTGATTTTTAAAGTTGAAATTCCAGTCAGATCTCTATACCTATCCCTAAGCTCAGTTATCGCCATATCTGATGAATCTCGCAGCTGAATATGCTTATCAATGACAGGAGAATAGCCCCTATTGAGAAAGGCTGACCCACTTAAAATACCGGTTTTGATTGCCCTTTGCAGCTCATCGAGCAGCAAGGAGAATGTGGAGATATTGTCAATGATTCTAGCAATGGCATGACACGCTTGTGTGCGGATTGATAATTCATTATTACCACCTATTTTAGCGCCAATATCGTTATGGCAGATCGATCTAATGTCTGCGCCAGGAGCAACACAGTACAAATCTTTAAATTGATCGGCTATCCCAGTAGTTAGAATTACTGCCTCCTTTATCCTGTTCGCAAGGCTTAATCCATCCCTCATCACAGCAAGATCACGAGGGGTAGCTCTTTGCGCACCAATCCTACTGACCGCCCTTTCCACGTCTGGGAATGACCTGAGCAATTCTCTAATCTTTTGCCGCAAATTTCCATTTTCAACAAAAAACTCAATACGATCGAGCCGTTCGTTTATGGCATGTACATCAACCAAAGGTGAGTGCAAGTAAGCCGATAATAGGCGAGATCCTGAGGCCGTCATAGTCTTATCTATAGCTTTGAATAAAGTACTACTACCACCACTCTTCCTTTGAATTGGCGTTTCAAGCTCAAGATTTATTCTGGTAGCTGGATCTATCGCCATAAATTGCGAGGCTTCGATCTTCTTTGGTAACCGTAATTTAGGCATTGTAGCTTTATGGGTATAGCGAATATATTCGATCAAAGCCCCAAGCACCGTTGTTTCCGTCGCTTCCAAGCTTCCCACTGTTGTGATTTGTTCTGAGCCGTAAGCATCAACTATACTTTGCCATCCTCTCCCTTCATCAAAAACATTGTTTGGGCGACGGGTGACACAGGCTGAGAGGTTACATCTTGCAGTGATTGATCTTAGGAGATCAGCATCACCATCAGCAACCAAGATTTCTTGAGGGCTAAGTCTAACAAGCTCAAGCGATATGGCATCTTGATGTAAAGTTTCATAGTAGCATTCACCCGTTGATACATCAGCCCAAGCGAGGGCGTTGCGATTACCCAAGGCTATAGCGGCTATATAGCTATTGCTTCGGGCATCAAGCAATCCCTCCTCTATGATGGTTCCTGGCGTTACAATGCGGACAACTTCCCTACGCACTACTGCCTTATAACCACGTTTTTTCGCCTCTTCTGGTGTTTCTAGTTGCTCACATATAGCGACGCTGTAACCATTACGGATCAATTTTTGCAAGTATGACTCACTTGCGTGGTGAGGAACTCCACACATTGGTATATCATTGCCCTGCTGTTGCCCCCTTTTCGTCAGTACGATGTCCAGTTCCTTTGAGGCTATCAAAGCATCATCATAAAAGAGCTCATAGAAATCACCCATACGGTAAAATAACAAGTACTCAGCATGAGCTTTCTTAATCGCCAGGTACTGGCTCATCATTGGGGTTGACACCGTTCCACATTCCGATTTTATGGACTTGTCAATTAGATAGCGATCATCTAGGATTTAATCAACAAGTTTATTTCCCATCTGAAGCGTGTGATAGCATTTATTCGCAGTCTAGTTCTTGTCGATATACTTAGAGGTCTGTATATTACCCTGATATATTTATTTCGCAGAAAAGTCACCATTAGATATCCTAACGAGAAGGGTACGATAAGCCGCCGTTTTCGAGGAGAGCATGCATTAAGGTTTTACGAAAACGGTGAGGAACGGTGTATAGCGTGTAAGTTGTGCGAAGCTGTCTGTCCAGCCCAGGCCATCACCATAGAGGCTCAGGAGAGAGATGATCGTAGTCGCAGAACCACAAGATACGATATAGATATGACCAAATGCATATATTGCGGGTTTTGCCAGGAAGCCTGCCCAGTTGATTCGATCGTTGAAACACCAAACTTTGAATTTGCTACTGAAAGCCACAAGGCCTTACTCTATGATAAAGCAAAGCTGATGCGAAACGGAGCTGAATGGGAGAACGTAATGAAGGATGATCATTCTGCGTAGATTCCATCAATTACGTAGCATTTTAAAAAGTTGGAATTTGATTTTATGTCATCATGAACTTAGTTTTTCTAGCATCTGGTTCTATTTAAGGCCATCTATGGATAAGCATCCGTATTAATCAATAAGATTATTTGTTATTAACTCAGGCAACGTATATGCACTTATGCATTAATTAGCCATAACACTTCATGTTATTACAGAAGTCTTTGCTATAAATCTTTATACTTGTTACACCCCGAACAATAATTTATAAGCTAGTTGTAATGATCTGGATCATCTAGATTTATGATGAGAAAAATACTGATAGCAAACAGAGGCGAGATTGCCTGCCGTATTATTAGAACAGCAAAACGCCTTGATATACGCACTGTCGCAATCTACTCAGAAGCAGATGCAAGCGCCCTACACGTAAGGTTGGCGGACGAGGCTGTATACGTTGGTCAGTCACCTGCCACTTCAAGTTATCTGAACGCTAAGCATATAATGGATGCAATTAAGATATCTGGAGCCGATGCCGTTCATCCTGGTTATGGCTTTTTATCGGAAAACGCGGCATTCGCCAAATTGCTCGCAAAAAACAATGTTACTTTCATCGGCCCATCCGCTGATGCTATAACCAAGATGGGAGATAAGATAGAAGCAAAGAAGATAGCTCAGGCTGCTGGCGTGAGCGTGGTTCCGGGCTACCTAGGCACAATTCGCGATGAAAAAGATGCTTTGCGGATCGCAAGCAAGCTAGGCTATCCAATAATGTTGAAAGCTGCTGCTGGTGGTGGTGGTAAGGGCATAAGGATAGTGCGGGGCCCTGATGAAATGAAACAGGCAT
>CAIOSF010000156.1 GCA_903860855.1 uncultured Alphaproteobacteria bacterium
CAGAGACGAAAAATTAAGAGCATGGATAGCTTGACAATTTAAATCAAGTTGCCCATTGCGACCCATGATCATTAATGATTCCATCGCGGCGATCAGGCCATCTTGGGCAATATCCAACAAGGGATAGGCGTAAAAAACCTACCGTTATTTATCTATTGCCTCTCATGGTGATCATGTGAGCAGCGAATTGCCAAGGAAGATTTTGCCATTATCCATGCTGCATGATCCCAACGAAATGGTTAATAATGAAGTTGCATGATGTGATGATGGAGATATCATCACAAGTAAAAGACTCGGGATCTATAGGTTCAGGCCTCTAGACCAAAAAAAAAATATGTGGTAGCATGTGCCCTACTCTGAGGTTGTGATTTTGATAACACGTCTGAAATGCTAGAAAAAATAGGGAAATTTGATACTTTGTTGCGGAAAGAAAATTTAGTAAATATTTTCAGAGATCCAAAACAATATCGCGATATTTTATTCGCTGTTGGCGTGTTATGCATCATTGGTCTTTTGGTATTCCCTATACCAGCCATGATGCTGGATCTTTGTCTTAGTATATCCATCGCCTTTTCAGTTCTCATTCTGATGACTGTGCTTTTTATCGACAAGCCGCTTGATTTTAGCGCCTTTCCTAGCATTCTTCTTGTCGTTACTATGCTACGTCTAGCTCTCAATATATCGACTACTAGACTTATTCTTTCCAATGGTCATCTTGGTACTTATGCTGCTGGTCATGTGGTAGAAGCTTTTGGTTACTTCGTGATTCAAGGTTCGGTTATCATTGGAGCAATTATATTCGCCATCCTCACTATCATTAATTTTATTGTCATTACCAAAGGTTCTGGACGCATAGCCGAGGTTGCTGCTCGCTTTAGCTTAGATGCTATGCCGGGTAAGCAAATGGCCATAGACGCAGATTTGTCTGCTGGTCTCATTAAGGAAGATGAGGCGAGGAGAAGACGAAAGGCATTGGAAGATGAGAGTACTTTCTTTGGTACTATGGATGGTGCAAATAAGTTCGTTCGAGGCGATGCTATAGCTGGGATACTGATAACCTTCATAAATTTTGTAGGTGGTATCATCATTGGATTAGTGCAAAAGGATATGTCATTGGCACAGGCTGTGCATACTTATACCATACTGACCATAGGAGATGGTCTTGTAACCCAAATTCCAGCTCTACTAGTATCCACAAGCGCTGGTCTGTTAGTAACAAAATCAGGGGTTCATGGTTCGGCCGATAAGGCTATATTTGAGCAGCTTGGCAAGCATCCACGCGCTCTGGCAATAAGCGGAGGATTGTTGTTGTTTATGGCAATCATGCCGGGTATGCCATTTATTCCGTTCACTGCGGCCTCTGCTATATGTCTTGGCAGCGCCTATCTTCTTGGCAAAGCCCAAAAATCAAAACAAGAAATAGCAGAAACTGAATCTCAGACACAGACTCCTGATGAGGCGAAATCGGCATCGGAACAAGCTCTTATGCAGTCTCTTCACGTTGATGGAATTAAATTGGAGCTTGGTTACGAGCTGCTTCCCCTAATAAACAATTCCGAAGGGCAGAAGATTACCGATCAAATCAAGAACCTTCGTAAACAGATAGCTAAGGATATGGGGTTTATTTTACCATCCGTTCGTATTCAGGATAATATGCAGTTAGATGGTCAGCAATATATCATCAAGATCAAAGACCTCGAATGCGGTTCCGGCAAGGTTATGCCAGATAAAATCATGATAATGGATCCCAAGGGCGGAGACATAAGCATTCCCGGCATGGACACAACAGAACCAGCTTTTGGTATAAGAGCTCGGTGGGTAGATGCCAGCGCAAAAGAGGAAGCGATATTTAAAGGGTATACCGTTGTAGAGCCAAGTACTGTTATCATAACCCATCTAACTGAGATAGTGAAAGAGAACATTACAGAGCTGCTGACTTATGGTGAAGTACAAAAACTTGTTGATAATCTGCCACCTGAGCACAAGAAACTAGCGAATGATATAATTCCAAGTCAGATATCGCTTGTGACTCTACAGAGAGTCCTACAGTCATTATTAAGCGAAAATATCTCGATTCGTGACTTCCCAGCCATTCTGGAGGGGATATCTGAGATATCAACAACAACACATAGCGTTAGCAAACTAACCGAGCATGTCAGAACTCGTTTGGCTCGCCAAATATGCCAGGCAAACATGGGAGAGAAGGGTTATATGCCCATATTGATTCTGTCTCCTTACTGGGAACAGGCCTTCATCGAAAGCATTGTGGGGGAAGGGGAGAATAAGCAATTGGTAATGCAGCCAAGTCGCTTGCATGAGTTTGTTTTGGCGGTCAACAAGGAGTTCGAAAGTCAGGCCGTTCAGGGAGAAATGCCGGTTATACTTACTTCTCCCGTTCTCCGTCCTTTTGTTCGGTCTATCATTGAGAGGTTTAAGCCAGCTATAGTTGTAATGTCCCAAAACGAAATTCATCCTAAAGCCAAGATCAAAACACTAGGACAAATATGATATCGAGCCTCATTTTAAGCCACTACATCGTCTCTCTTTCACTACGCCATCGTTCCTTATATTGTGTTACCTAGGACATCGATGTCGGTATGATCTTCTAGGTGACTCATTTAAGCTTCATACTGCATCTTCGGTGTTAGCTTCATTGGCCATCTGGTGTAATCATGATCATAACTTAACTAAAACACCATCACCATAGATAAATGAGTTACTTTAACGTTCTTGTGCCGATTCCAATAGATCGTCCTCTCACCTATAGCTTCTTAGTGCCTCTTAAAGATCATGATGTTCACGCTGCCGATGACCAAAAAAATACTACCAATAGACAGGTATCTCCTGTGATTGGATCTATAGTTGTAGTACCTGTTGGCGATCGTGAGGTTATCGGCATAGTTTCTAGTTTCTCTCCAAAGCCAGATGAAGTTATTAAGATCAAGCCAATTTTGCATATACTGGAAGTTCCGCCAATTTTGCAGGCAATGCTGGATTTTATTCATTGGGTCAGTAAATACAATATAATAGCCTTAGGTAGCGTTGTTAAAATGGTCCTCTCGTATAGGAAAATTCATTTGTTAGAGAAAGAGGTGGCAAAACAGTTTGATGAGCAGTTCTCTTCAGCGGTAGGACTATCAGGATCCCATTATAGGCGAATGCATTCGGAGCTAGAGCAAGGAGAACAAGTGGTGAGCGCTAGGAGTGTGTTTTACATACGTGACACATGTAATAGACAAGTCGCAGGCGAAGTCAAAGAGCGAAACCCGAAGCTCAACGAAGCTATGGGCTTTAATGCAAAAGCACATCGAATGCCAGATATATCTCTCTCTAAAGAACAGCAGGAAATAGCTAGTGACATACTGAGCAGATCAGAGATGCTTCGACTGAATGATGGTCACTTATCTGATAAGGCAATTTTGAAACCAGCCTCTAATACGTCTCTTATTCATGGTATTACCGGATCCGGCAAGACAGAAGTGTATACCTATGTAGCCCAGCAGATTATCAAAAATGGTGGCCAGGTTTTGGTATTGGTGCCAGAAATACTTCTGACCGACCAATTATCGCAAAGATTTGAAGGATATTTGGGAGAGATATCCAGCTGGCACTCGCAAATGACTCCTGCAAATAGGCGCAAGATATGGGTTGGCGTTCATGGTAACTATGCTAATAATAGTAGGATTAATTTTGTTGTTGGGGCTAGAAGTGCCCTTTTTCTTCCGTTTACAAACTTACGCCTGATTATTGTTGATGAAGA
>CAIOSF010000157.1 GCA_903860855.1 uncultured Alphaproteobacteria bacterium
GAAGTCAAAGCAGCAGTAGTTAAAATCGGGAACTGGTATTACCTCATCCCATTTGATTATAATTTACCTTACGCGCAGATTTTGAAAGAATCTCATAAAATGTGGTCAAAACCGGTATACTAACTTTTAGTAAAATCCAGGAATTTTGCGGCTCTCAGCATTGCCTTGCGTAAGGTGAGTTTGTAACATCACCTTTTTTAATCAATCCAACCAATAAAGCGCCACCAAATGGAGCTAGCACCAACCCATGCTGCTGTATACAGTAAGCTAGTTATAAATGATATGCACCACCATCTTCCAACGGTCGTATATCCACTGCTAAAGATAATCGGGGCAGAGCTGATGCCATAATGAGTCAATCCAGCTGAGAGAATCGATAAAGCTGCTAAAGCCATAGCTGATGGAAGGGGAGGAAGACCAATCACAATTAATACTCCCAAGAATGCGCTGTACATGACTGTCATATGGACTGTGATGCTGGCGAAAAAATAATGGACATAGAAGAAACCCAAGCCCAACAGAATAGCTGTCGTCATATTGCTGTAGCCATCAATGATCGTCATCATTTGTTGGCTTAACCAGCTTACTGCGCCTGTGTTGCTTAGGCCTGTTGCCATCGAGATCATTGCGCCGAACCATACCAGAGTCTCCCAAGCGCCTTTTTCTCCCGTTACATCGCTCCACTGTAATACCCCGCTGAAGAGTAGTGATATGCAGCCTATTAATGCAGTAGTTGTTGGGTCAACGCCTGTGTATTTCTCACCACTCCACATCGCTATTAGGGCAATAAATACTACAGATGTTATGATTTCATCTTTAGTGATTTTACCCATTTTTTTTCTGGCTTCTTTTGTAGCGATCAAGACATCATTGCCATTCATGGTCTTAGGTCTACACAACACATAAAGAATGACTGGTAAGATCGCAAGTGCGCATATACCAGGAACAAACGCGCCCAGAGCCCATGTGCCCCAGCTTATCGCGATGCCGTACTCGCTAGCAAACTTGATGACCAAGGGATTGCCCGCCATGGCGGTTAAAAACATGCTGCTTGTTATGACATTTGTATGAAATGCTGTCAAAGTAAAGAAGCTGCCAATCCTATTGATCGGTCCCTCCCTGGAGTCATAACTATTTGCGACAGACTTGACTATTGGATAGAGAAGACCTCCACCCCTGGCGCTGGCGCTTGGAATAGCGGGGGATAATATGAGTTCTGTTAATATTAAACCGTAGGATAACCCGATAGGCGTTTTACCTAAAATTTCTATAAAAAAATGAGCGAGTCTGTGGCCAAGTCCGGTCTTTATAACAGCTCGAGCTATCATGAAGGCCGCGACAACCAACCACACTACATCTGATCCGAACCCAGATAACATAGTTTTGATTGGTAGTACTCCACTTACAGTAACAACGACAACAGAAGTTATCGTTATAAGCCCCATTGGCATAGTGTTGAGCATCACCATGATAACTGTTGCGGTGAAGAGAAGGAGCATATGCCAACCCTGAGCGCTTAATCCGGATGGAGCTGACTGCCAAAAATAACTAGCAATGGCGGCTAAAGGCACAATTCCTAAGAGAGATCTCTTGATTCTTATTGTCATATCTCTTTCTTAGCAACAAGAGATGTTCATCATGGAAGGCAGACAAACATAATAACACTTTAATTGCAAGTAAAATATTTGGTGAATCCTGAGCGTGGAGGTATCTTGATATATATAAAGAAGTTATAAAATCTGCTTTTGTCTCATCGTGAAATGAGTATATCAATATTTTGCAATATTGTTTGAACAAAATTGGCCTTTTTAACTTCCTCAGCTGTCACAAGAGGAATGACGATATTGTCACCATAGATATTGTGAATCTTGACTGTCATAGTGCCAACTTCTGTTCCGGCGGCGATTGGAGCTGTGATATTATTCTGATATTTTAAATCGATTTCTATGCCGTCATTTTTTGCTAGATACCTTGGGATATACAATTCAAGAGGGCTCTTTACAGTTATAGCAACCTCTGGTTTATCACCATACCAAATATTAATTTTATCTACTGATTCACCATTGCGATATAGGGTTCTAAGGCTAAAATTATTAAACCCATAGTTTAGCAATTTTCCTGCTTCTTCTGCTCGTTCTTTTATGCTGTTGAGGCCATTTACAATCCCAATTAATCTTCGGCTATTTCTTTCTGCACTGATGACCATGCCATAACCACCATCTTCTGTATGTCCAGTTTTAACTCCATCCACTCCACCAATGCCAAGTAGGGTATTGCGATTAGATTGGGCTATCTTGTTATGTTCGAAGTCCTTTTCTGCATGATATCGATAGTAATCAGGGAAATCTTTTAGCAATCTTACCGCTAAGATTGCTAAGTCACGAGCTGTCATATAGTGATTTGGTGCTGGTAGTCCCGTTGCATTGTCAAAATGAGATCCAGTCAATCCTAGTTCGTCTGCCATATTGTTCATATGGCCAACGAAGATCATTTCATCTCCGAACATGCCTTCAGCTAAAACGATGCAAGCGTCATTGCCAGATTGTACGATCATACCGCGTATCAGGTCTTCTACCATAACCTCTGAGTTTAAAGAAAGAAACATCTTGGATCCCTGGGTTTTCCAGGCTTTTTCACTCACACGAAATCTATCGTGCATTGCTAATGATCTATCCTTAAGGGCCGAAAATACCAAATAGCTGGTCATGATCTTACTCATAGATGATGGCGTCATCTTCTCTGTATCATTTTTAGCAAACAAAATCTCACCCGTTTCATAATCAACCAATATGGCCTGTTTTGCCTTTACGTTATACGATTTTGTGTTTGTTCCTTGTTCTCCTATCTCTGATCGTGACTGTATTTGTGCATCAGAAGGATAGGCATCAATAGGGTGGATAGAGCAAAGCAGATAAAGAGATAGTGTTACTAGTACTGCAAACATTATGTAATATCCACTTGGTATTTTTTTTGAAGTATAGACGAGTTATTCGAGGGAAAGAAGTAGATATTTTGCCTTTGGTTCATCTGGTTGTATTTAGACTTGATCTTTGGCTTTAGGCGCGGGTGAGTGAAAGAGTAACGATATATTGGTTTAAAATGAGAATTGGTATTATGATGAGGCAAATAAAATTTAGTATTAGTGAAGATCGATGCAACATTCTCAAAAATATTCCACCCACATACAGATAATGATTAAAGCTTGCCAAAAAGGGGCCGCCGCCATAGCAAGAGATTTTCTTGAACTTGAGCAGCTACAGAGCTCTCAAAGGGACCTCAAGGAATTTGCTAATAAAGTTGATCAGAAGGCTGAGAACACAATAATAGGTGAGCTCAAGAGAGCGAGAGCGGAGTATGGTATATATGCTGAAGAATCCCCAGAAGTAATTGGGAATGGTAAATTTCGTTGGATAATAGATCCAATAGA
Organism: uncultured Alphaproteobacteria bacterium; assembly: GCA_903860855.1. GTDB lineage: Bacteria > Pseudomonadota > Alphaproteobacteria > Rickettsiales > Midichloriaceae > CAIOSF01. The sequence goes on from CAIOSF010000157.1 coordinate 3,428, forward strand.
CGGTACTTCAAACTTCTCTCACGGCCATCCCAACTATGCCATCAGCATAGCCCTGGAAAAGTTTGGAGTTCTGCAGGTTAACCCATCTCCTGTTGGTTATATAGTGGCAGGAGTTATTTATTTGCCACATACGAAAGAAATTTATTGGTCTGATAGAGATGGAGGAGCTTATTATATCGATCCTCATGGATACCAAAATAAACTGAAAGTTTCTGCTGGCTTGGACCGACATGTCGTTGGAACGATAATACCACATAAACCATCTAGCCATTATGATAATGTATTTGATGAAATTAGAAGAATAGGAGCGAAGATTCGTATATCTGGCTCGATAGCAATGGATCTAGCATATGTTGCAAGTGGTCGCCTTGATTATCTATTTCTCAATCGCTTTAACCTTTGGGATATAGCTGCTGGTTGTTTGTTAGTGACTGAAGCAGGAGGCAGCATGACCTATAAAGATGGGATTTTCTCTGCAGGTGGGAATGGTTTCATGAGCAGCCTAGAAAAACAACGTAAAGATGGGGAACTTATTGATTATAACGATGCTATTGATTAGAAGCTATGATTGATTGAGATGATGGCATCAAAGCAGTTGCAATCGCTATTAAGACATCGTTTTTCCTTGCCCTTTCAACTCTTGTCATCACTTCAATATCAGCGTCGGAAAGTCAGGGTGACCTCGGTATGCAACTTATACAGAGAGTTACACTCAATGGCTCCCCCCATTCTCTCCATGATCATTCGGCAGAATGGCAGGCCCTATACCAGTTCCTTCTTCTATATTTGATGAGTCTTCATCTGGCTCAATGTCATCAACTTTAAATATATCTTGGGCTTTTTTCCGCCCCATTCCCTCTCCGTCATCTTTGAAAATCACTTGATAACGGCCAGCTCGATTAATTCCTGCCCAGATTGTGATCATTGCTTTCTCTCCAGCATAGTCCAGGGCATTTTTTAGCAAATTGAACAAAATATGCTTAACGAAGTGTTTTGATCCTTTGAACTGCAAATCGTTAAGTTCATTAGTTTTACGGACTTTAGCTCTTTTTCTCTCATTGCCCTTAAAACTGTACTCATCTAGAGCTTCTTTTATACATGATTTAATCGAATATGTTGCCAAATCAACTGGCTCTATCCTCTTGCTTAGAGACAAAAGATAGCCAGAAACTCTCTTTCTTCTCTTCTCCTCAGTAGGCTTCTCCTGCTTGACAAGCTTACCCGTAGATGCATCATAATACGATCCTATCGTATGAGCCATATAATATGCATGATCTTCCTCAGCCTTGATCTGCCCCTTTATCACATTTTGAACGGCAGCCAAATCCTTCTGATCAACGCCACGGCGACCTGGGATATTGTCATTTACTTTAGATGACTCCTCCCTTTTTGCTACCTCAGCCGGCTCCTCTTCTTTTTCTAGTGTTTTCTTTTTTTCTAGTCTTTCTAGGTTTTGTTCTGTTGCTATGTTGACAATGATAGTGCCGATAACATAGCAATAGGTAATGGCATAGCTAATATATGATGTTATAACTACATTAGATGGATCGACCCCCCCCCAAGCACCATGATATATGTATACAAAGGCATAGGGACAAAACATTCCGACTTGTATCGATATGACGCCATTATGCCATGGCAACACCAATGTGTCAAGATGGTGACTCACTGATATCACCACTAGGAACACTGACCTTAACTATGATATTTATATATTTCACAATATAAAGCAAATTGCAGCAAGCCAACCATCTTTACAAACCTCAATTTCTGACCGATCATTGACTAATTACTTAAACTGACAATTCATTCTTAGATAGAGGAAGTAACACATGATTCGCATATCAGTTGCAAAAGGAGACGGCATAGGCCTAGAAATAACCAACGTCGTGCTAAGCATATTAAAAGCAGCCAAAGCTGAACTAGAGTTTGATTTTATCGACATAGGTGAAGCCCTATACCTAGGCGGCATATCATCTGGAATAGATGACAAGGCCTGGGCCAGCATAAAACAAAATAAGATCTTGCTCAAAGGCCCGATCACAACCCCTCTGGGTAAGGGCTATAAAAGCTTAAATGTTACCTTTCGCAAAACACTTGGGTTATACGCAAATGTTAGGCCAGTGATGTCCTACTCCCCCTTCATTCAGGGACCAAAGATGGATATGGTGATCGTCCGGGAAAATGAAGAAGATCTCTACGCTGGCATTGAGTATATGCCAACATCGGATACCTACCTCTCCTTCAAGCTTATTTCTCGTATGGGCTGTGAAAAAATCATTCGATATGCCTTTGAGTATGCCAAAAGGAACCAAAGGAGGAAAGTCACATGCCTAACCAAAAATAATATAATGAAAATTACGGATGGAGCATTTGCCAATATATTCTTCGAAATCGCCCAAGAATACAGCGAATTAGAGACTAATCATATGGTGGTTGACATAGGATCAGCACGCATTGCATCCAGACCATCATCATTCGATGTTGTCGTTACCTTGAATTTATATGGCGATATAATATCTGATATTGCGGCGGAGATATCTGGGGCCCTTGGCTTGGCTGGCAGTGCCAATATTGGCACTAAATATGCAATGTTTGAAGCTGTTCACGGCTCTGCTCCTGATATAGCTGGACAGAATAAAGCGAATCCATCTGGCATGCTAAATGCTTCTATCTTGATGCTAAAACATCTTGGCATGAATCAACAAGCAGCCCTCATCCAGAATGCCTGGCTGACAACAATAGAAAGTGGTATGCACACAGCTGACATCTTCCGAGAAGGACATAGCAAAAAATTGGTATCAACTAGCGGGTTTGGTACTGAGGTCATAGGAAATTTAGGAAAATCGCCACAGCAATTGATTGGTATCGCCAATCAAGGTGGTAGGACAGAACATGGGGCAAATAGCGATAAATCTCATGGCAATGCAAAAAATCAAAGCTGGGCCAAGGCAAACAGTACGAATGAGCAAGGATTGCTGCTTGGTTGCGATCTATATGTAGAAACTCACCTTAGCCCGGCTGCTGTAGCAGAAATAGCCCATGATATAACCTCCAACATGAACTGCGAGCTAAAAGGAATCGCTCAAAGGGGGCTGATGGTATGGCCAAGATGCGAATCAGAAGTGACTGATGCTAGCTTATCGCAGCTAAGATTCCATAGCACAAACAAAGGCGAATTACTGACTTTGCAGGGAGAGCTTGAAAAACACGAGCTCAGGGTCGTTATGCTTAACTATTTGTATGATTACTCTGGTATCGTCGGCTTCAGTAAAATGCAGGGAGAATAGAGCGGTGAAAGAGTAGGGCAAGTCAAAGCGGATCGTGATTGTTATATCTCCCTGTTATTATATAATAATGTGGCAGTAGTTAAAAGCGGGAACTAGTATAAATTGACATGTCGTATCA
>CAIOSF010000158.1 GCA_903860855.1 uncultured Alphaproteobacteria bacterium
CACCAACAGTTACTTTGGTGAATCTCCTAGCTCAATTGAAGGAAAGTAAGCCGTGTGAAATTGCTGTGCAAGATATGGTTATAAGTGATGAGGTGATGATAGTATTGCAGTATATAGCAACTAATATGCCATGGCTCCATAGAATTAAAAAAGAGAACATAGATGGACTTTGGGCTGAAGATGAGTACTTTGACTCTGCCCTCAAATCAGCCTTCCATAATCAAAGCCGTTATCGACTCACTGATCTAGATGAATTTAAATCACAGCTGAATCTAAGACCAAAAGAATGTCTACCATGCGAACAGCAGATGTTTTTTACTGATAATAGCATCCCAGGGAATAACGACCTTGTGGTGGATAGAGCTCAATCTCAAGAAATTTCAGCTAGCCTGGTAGATGATGGCGTAGATGCCATGGTTTCAGACGCTGCGACAGACGCTCCTGCACAATCCGCCCCTAAGGAACTCGATATAACCAATAATTTATATTCATTACTCTCGGGAGCTCTTATCGCGTACGCCATCTATTATCATGCTCATTATATGGACGACCCATATGCAATGTAATACCAGTTACCGCTTTTAACTACTGCCTCTTTGACTTCACCTTCGGCTTGTCCATTACATCTCAGGATCTAAAAATGAGTCAGCAATAGGCGCAAGCCAAACAAGTTCGGGATGACCAAAAAACCATATTTTCAACTCATTTAATTCTACATAATTCATGGATTCTGTATATACCCCTCTACTTCAGAATCTCCCTCTTCCCCACATGATTAGGTGGACTAACAATGCCATCTTTTTCCATGCGCTCTATCAGTGATGCGGCTTTGTTATATCCAATCTTTAAGCACCTCTGTAAGTAGCTTGTAGTTGCCCGTTTATCTCTGATAATAATGGCCAAAGCTTGCTCATACAGATCGTCGACGTCTACATCCCCACTTTCCCCACTGTAGTTGCCATCTCCACTATCTCCACCATCCTCGGCTATATCAGTAATATACTGTGGTTGTCCCTGGGCCTTCAAAAACGATACAACAGCTTCTACCTCTTTATCATCAACAAATGGTCCGTGAACCCTTTCTATTTTCCCTCCTGACATCATATAAAGCATATCACCCATACCCAGAAGCTGTTCGGCTCCGCTTTCGCTCAATATTGTCCTACTATCGATTTTTGATGTTACCTGAAAGCTAATACGAGTTGGGAAGTTAGCTTTGATGACTCCAGTTATGACATCAACCGATGGTCTTTGAGTTGCCATGATTAAATGAATGCCAGCAGCCCTAGCCATTTGGGCCAAACGCTGGATATACGCCTCTATATCCTTACCAGCAACTAGCATTAAATCTGCCATCTCATCCACTATAACGACAATAAACGGAAATGTTTCCCCCTTTATCGCCACCGATTCAAACATCGGCTGGCCAGTTTCTGCATCGAATCCTGTTTGAATATGCTTCTCCAGGCCACGCCCTGAAGCTAAGCTTTCCTGCACAACACTGTTGTAACCATGAATATTCCTTACTCCAAGTATCGACATGGCGCGATATCTAGATTCCATTTCTCTCACCACCCATTTTAGAGCATTCACAGCCTTGCTTGGTTCGGTTACTACTGGAGTTAGGAGATGGGGGATGCCATCATAGACTGAAAGCTCAAGCATCTTTGGGTCTATCATCATTAGTCGGCACTGCTGAGGAGTATGCTTGTATAAGAGAGAGAGGATCATGGTATTGATAGCAACAGACTTACCTGAGCCAGTGGTACCAGCTACAAGCAAGTGTGGCATTTTTGCAAGATCAGCTATAACCATACCACCCCCTATGTTTTTACCTAAAACTAAGGGAAGTTTTGCTTCTGTTGTTGTATATTCCTGTCCTTCCATTAACTCCCGAAGGAACACCATTTCTCGTCTTGGGTTCGGTAGCTCCACCCCTATGGCATTCTTCCCAGGTACAACCGATATACGAGCTGAAACTGCGCACATGGAACGAGCTATATCATCGGCTAATCCTATGACGCGAGAAGATTTTGTACCGGCTGCCGGTTCCAGTTCATATAAAGTTACTACTGGACCTGGTGAAAATTTAGTAATTTCACCACGAATTCCGAAGTCCTGCAGTACTTGCATGAGTAATTCAGCACTCTCCTGTAAATCGATATAACTTAGGGCTGGGATATCATGTTTGATGTTATAAACTTTAAGTAAGTTGACCGGCGGTAGAATAAACGATGTACTGTATTGCTGAATATATGATGATGGCTGACCGCTACTTGCTTGATTAGTTGTCTTATACGACTGTTTAGTAATGATCTGCTTATCATCTAACCCTATATTTTGAGGGACGAAGGGCTGGGTATTGGTCGTTATTCCATTGTTTTCGATAGATATATTACCGTCATAGAAGGCGTTGGCACCACCTTCATCGGCAAAAGCACAATTCCCCTGCTGCGATTTATTATCCTCACTTCTAGAA
>CAIOSF010000159.1 GCA_903860855.1 uncultured Alphaproteobacteria bacterium
GACCAGAAGCAACAGCTCCAGAGCTAACTAATACAATATTATGACCGTCTTGTTGCAGATTAACAATTTGCTCAACAAGACTTACCATGGTGGCCTCAAGAGGCGATCCCTCATTTGATAAAATACTCTGCGTACCAACTTTAACAACAATTCTCATTTTAAAATCAAAACCATTAGCTATTTAGACGCAAATTCACCTAATACCGTGTATGCCGCACTCATAGCATCATCCAGAAGGCTTGGTAGGACAGGACGCAATACGGCTAGAGCTGCTTCGGTAACCCCTCCTTTGCTGGCCACAGCTGCAATGAGCTCACTGAGGTTATACCCGGTACTAGATGCTAGCATTGCGCTGCCAAGGAGAGTCTGTTGCACGACTTTCCTAGCCAGATCCTCATCTATACCAGACCTCATCGCTAGCTTGACCATAATCTCGGCCATCAAAAAGAAATAAGCTGGGCCGGAACCAGATATGGGTGTCAAGGCATTGATCATCTCCTCATCGGGTAGCCACACCATTTTGCCCGAAACACTAAATATTCTATCTAGTTCCTTCACTTCGTCTGCCTTAATACCATCACCCCGTGTATGGGTTAGGTTCATGCTCTGCCCTATTTTCATCGCGATATTAGGCATGATTCTGATAATTTTAAGACGCTTCCTAATATTGCTAGAAGCCTCATTATGATTACTCGCTTCAGTAATGTCTTTAGTGATACAAGCAGTGAGATTATCTATTGTAACACCGGCAAGCAATGAAACTATGATGAGATGTTCTAAACCTGATTTCACCAGCTGAGGAAGAAGCTCTGGCACGGCTCTCTCTAGCATCTGAGGTTTGATTGCCAAAACAACCATGTCTAGTTGAGTATCTAATGGGATATCCTGAGCTTTGGCAATAAACTTTATTGACTTATCGTCTTCGAAATCACCTTTTCGCGCCAAACTTGGTTCTATTACGATTATACTATTTAGTACTTTGCCTTCTGACCAAGACCTCAGTAAGGCTCTCCCCAGATTGCCACAACCAACTAACAACAAGTTATTGCTACTACCCATTACTCCTAACCCTGAATCCATTCGCGTATTATCGCTATATTTTCAATCAATTTCCTTTATTATGTATAATTAAGATAATGACAATAAATAAAAATTGATGGATGCATTTATACCAGATGGCTGGCTATTAGTAAACAAGCCAAAAGGCATTACTTCATCTGATCTAGTCGTTAGGGTGAGGCGGAGATTGCTCCGTTCGATGAAAAATCAGAGAAGGCCAAGTGGCGGCGATGCGATCAATCTGAAGGTTGGCCATACTGGTACTCTTGATCCTATGGCATCAGGCCTGATGTTGCTTGCCATAGGTAAAGCAACTAGATTGGTTGAATTTGCTATATGCTCTGATAAGCAGTATACATTCACGATTACATGGGGATCATCAACTGACTCATATGATGCTGAGGGCAAAGTGGTATCTGAATCATCTGTCAGGCCGACAAGACCAGGGATAGATAAATCATTAGATAATATGATCGGACCTATGGATCAGATACCACCAAAGTATTCGGCAATTAAAATAGGAGGAAAAAGAGCATGCGATCTCGTCAGATGTGGTGCTAATATAACTCTAAGCAGCAGACAGGTTATCCTATATAAAGCTAGTATAGTCGCTCATGATTGCGACTCAACGACGATATCAATACACTGTAGTAAAGGTTTCTATGTCAGATCACTAGCTAGAGATCTCGCAGATGCACTAGGCGCCGAGGGCCATGTCTCATATCTACATAGAGATACCATAAACAAATTTTCTGTTGCCAATGCCTCTCCTCTGGAATATATAGAGAATATGGATGATATTGGCTCAATGACTCAGCAATTAATGCCCATAGAAGCGGTGCTTGACGACATCACAGTGCTGCATCTAAGTGAGGGCGATGCTAGATCCGTTTGCCATGGACGTCCTATATGCGTGGATGGTTGTGCTACTCCACCTGGTGATAAGATTGCCGTTTTTTATAATAAAGCTCTTTTGGCTATATGCAATTGTACCAATGGTGTAATAAACCCAATCAAGGTGTTATCCAGCATATAGTAACTGTAAATTACAGTAATATTTTGATTTAATATAACCAATATTTTTAGATAGAGGATAGGGTGTCGATAACAAAAGAAATGAAACAATCAATAATGAACGAGTATGCCACAAAAGAAGGCGATACAGGTTCACCAGAGGTTCAGTGTGCAGTTTTAACTTATCATATCAAGGGATTGACTGAACATATGAAGGCGTGTCCAAAAGACTTTCAGTCACGTCGCGGACTTATAGCTATGGTTAATAGACGAAAGTCCTTGTTGCAGTATGTAAAAAAGAACTCTCATGGACGATATGATAAGTTGATAGCGAGACTAGGGTTGCGTAAGTAAGACCCGAGATCAATCATCTGGTTGATCTTTATGGTATCTAAAAGATATCAATTATCGTTTTTGCCATTACCTAAGTTGTTTTACTGGACCTGCTTATTGCACCATAGGGTTGTTTGTTGTTTGCGGTTCAGCACTGAACTTCTCGCCATCGTACCTAGTTGAAGAAGGGGGCTGGCGTAGGTGACTTTCTCGTGGTTATGGTCTCGTTGCAGGGGACTTTGGGCCATATATCAGGTGCTGAGTTAGCCTAATAGGGGCCCGAGATCGGCTATCATCTTTTGATTGTGATTGATGTATTGCAAAATGATAAAATACGGTATATCAATCATTGATTGATATAATACGTATTACGGTATGTATTAAATACTTTCTATTAGTCCTATTTGTGTGATTTTATGCGCTTCTTTAAAAGGGTTTGGTACTTTGTATCTGTGTTGGCGATCTTGTTCATAATGGCCAATTTTACCATGTGGTTTATTCACAACAAAGCCATTAAGAATCTGTTACTATCTGTACAAGGACAGCTAGCAGAAAAGGGGCTGGGTTTAAGTTATGATGATACCATATTCAATACCCTGACCGCCTGGCATGTATCGGGAAAGGTGAAAAACGTTGAGATTTACGCAACTAATGCCAATAACGCCACCCCCAATAGCTTGTATGTTAACGTAGGTGATGTGGAAGTAGACAGCAACTGGTTTGAACATAAGTTTATTGCAACCTTTCCATCCGAAATCCCCGTTCTGATAAAATTCACAACAGCATTCAAAACCGAAGAAGCAATACCATTAAAGTTCACTACTCCCGATGCCATAAAAGTTATAGCAAATCTAGATTTTTACATACAAATGGGTGATAGAGGATCGTTTTTTGATATAATAAATATATATTCAAAACTCAACGAACTCATCGTCAAGAAAGACAATGATGATATGGTTTCAATAAAAGGTGTAAGCTGTGATTTTAATAAAAGTGCTGATAATGAGGCCAGCAAGAACAAACAAAGTCAGATTGATAAAAAAAGCGATAATAGCAAAGACCAAGTTCTTACCCAAAGTAAGCTGGATAAAATGGCAAATGAATACCACGAATGGTTGCTAGATGTTGCTCTTGATCAGATCGAATTAAGTGACATAGCTAAAAAGAAGCTGAGTCAATATAGCTCATACCTTGACAAAATGGGGATAGCTAGTTTCTCTACAAAAATTGGCAGAATAGCGAATTTGGATAAGTCCAGTGAGGACCTGAGCGAGAACTTCAATCTTGGTTATCGCGTAAATAATTTTGTTGTGAGCAGCGAATTCTTCAGCATTCGAGCCTATGGGGACTATTTTGGTCGTATTAATGATAAAGATAAGTTAACTAATTATGTTGATATGTCCCTGAATATCAGAAATTACAATAACGTAATAGATTTCTATACAGACCTAATGAATAAATTTATCACAACCTATCAATCAGGTGAGGTTTTTTCACAAAAAGAAATCTCCTCCCTTAAGCAAGTCATACCTAAGATATGGAAGGTTGACAATGACTATTTGAAACTAAGACTGTTGCAAGATGGCGGTAATGAAATGCAGATATCTGGCTATACAAAAGATCAGATTCTCGATATGGCAAGGAAGGAGGCCAATAAATAACACCAAGCTCTCTAAGGTTCGGTTCGTTATGACAAGTTGCAATGAGCAAGCATGAGGTCGTAAATTATCTCTCAATGCCACGGTGCCGTCATCCCAAACCAGCCCGCCATCATCACTAACTTATTTTCAGGATCACGTGATTGTATCCATTTAGTTCCTATTGTGGATAACAGGCTATACCAGCTTCTGAAGTAAATAATGCAATGAGAGAGGAGTGACGCATAGTAAAACTACTACGAATACATAGGTATGAGTGGATACATCCTGGACCTTGCGGAGTGCACCGTCACGAAGCATTGCTGTGAGCGACAAGCGAGGCAGCAGTAGTTAAAAGCGGGAACTTGTATTAATACTTATCCTAATCCTTAGTACTAAATTAAAATCTCATTTGACACCAGCTCCCCTATCATATACTAGGAATAAAAAGCTTGGTTTGTGATGCAAAGCTCAGATAAATTTGGCTCGTCCGTACGAGAATGCAGTTGGTTTCTTTTGCAGCCGGACGAAAGAATCGTAATGCAATTAGTACAACTCCTTGATATTGGCCATACCCTGGCTACTATATTAGTCAATCGTAATATTTCTACGCCTGAAGAAGCTCAGATGTTTTTAGAGCCCAAGCTCAGAGATCTAATGCCAGATCCATCTGATATGATGGGCGTGAAGGAAGCGGTGGAAAGAATCATCAAAGCTATAAATAGCAAAGAAAAAGTCACAATTTTTGGC
>CAIOSF010000160.1 GCA_903860855.1 uncultured Alphaproteobacteria bacterium
AACCTGCTTATAAATAAATTAAATAATTTTTTTTGATAACTGACAGTAACCCGCTGCCATTTCAATAGACAATATGCAATGGATAGCAGAATTTAGCGCTGAATAAAAGTAGTATTTATCGTTGCACTGTAATTTAAATTTCGTAGAGCCCACGCAAGACTTTATTAAAATGGAAAGTTGAGTGAAAAGTTAGGTTGTTAGCTTCGGTTCTATACGGACAGTCAATTCAAGTGAATATCAGTATTATATCAATGCCCGCTTTTAACTACTGCTGCTTCACTCGTCGCTTGACAGTGCTGTGCGACAAAGCGCTCCGCAGGTCTGGGCGGTGTATCCGTTCATCCCATTGGATTCAAGCCTATACATTTAGAGGCTTCTCTCCTCTCTCATTGCATTATTTCATAGAAGTAAGCTTTGAAGTGCAATCGGTATTGGAATTGCCCTTTGAAGCCTAATACGACTTAGCACAATGGGCTTAGGCCACCATGCTTTATACGGATAATAACCTGAATTGCGCCAACCCGAATTATACTATATGCATAACTAGTTAGCTCATGCCTATAGCGTTCATATAGGTTTCAATTAGCTCTTCTTGCTCTCTAAGTTCATGGCTTTTCATCCTTCTCAAGCGGACTATAAGCTTCATGATTTTTGGGTCAAAGCCACTTGATTTTGCCTCTGCATATATGTCTCTTATAGTGGTAGATGTTTCTTTTTTTTCTTCTTCTAGTCTCTCTATTCTCTCGATATATTGCTTTAGTGCTATGTTCTCGCTCATAATTTTCGCTCGTTTATCTACTATTTTATTGGTTTAATCCCAAGAATTGCTTCATAGCAGACAATTAAAATTAAAACAATTCATAACTAATATGCAATTTATAATAATTCGTAATTACAGTAAGTTAATTTAAAAATCTGTATTTTTAGATACGATATCAATCGTTGCCTCGATGCTAGCATTATAGTAAAACAATTTAGCGATTCGCATTATATCACCCAGTTACTTATTTTTTGACAAAAAAGAGCTTCTCTTTTTTGGTATAATACTATAACTAAAATTACTATCACTCAATTGATTGTACTTGAATTACTAATGCAATACGGCAATAAAATAAAATTGGAACGAAAACTAAAAACCATATGTTGCCATAATTGTGTTGTGTTTTGGTCTGGCTTTTTGTAAAAGTCTGATATATCACAATTCATGGATATTAGACGCCAATGTTCGGCAGGCTGCTCGTTAGGCTATCACCATAACAGTTTTGATTTATATTTGGGCTTAGCAACAATGGTTCAAAAAACTACTTGCACAGGGCGATTTATAGGGCTAGTTAATCAATATTGATTAATTGCCAATTGTCATTTAACATCTTTAATAGAGGGGATAGTAGAGCAATTTTATGGAAAAATTAGTAGTTTGTTCTTTTTGCGGTAAAAATAAAAGCGAAGTCCGGCGCATCATAGCCGGAGATGGGTCTTTTATATGCAATGAGTGTATAGATCTCTGTTATGGTCTAATTCATAACCAGAATACGGTTCAGGGTGCCAGTGATGAATTAAAGAATGTGCCAAAGCCGAAGGAGATTTATGACATCCTTGACGAATATGTAATCAGACAAGAAAGGGCTAAAAAGGTACTATCTGTCTCGGTATATAATCACTATAAACGTATTCTAACGCAAAATTTGACAAAAGATGTAGAAATTGCTAAGTCCAATATATTGCTCATAGGTCCAACCGGATGTGGTAAAACCTTACTTGCCCAAACCTTAGCAAGAATATTGAAGGTTCCATTCGCTATAGCTGATGCTACATCGATTACTGAGACTGGCTATGTTGGCGATGACGTTGAAAGCGTTTTGCTGAGATTGTTGCAGTCAGCAAACTTCGATGTAAAGAAAGCTCAGCAGGGTATAATATACGTGGATGAGATCGATAAAATCGCTCGCAAATCCAGAAATCCCTCTATTACTCGTGATGTTTCAGGCGAAGGAGTGCAGCAAGGATTATTGAAAATGCTCGAGGGTACCATAGCTTCAGTCGCTCCTCAAGGAGGCAGAAAGCATCCTCATCAGGAGACAATTCAAATAGATACGACGAATATACTATTCATATGTGGCGGAGCTTTTGATGGTTTAGATCAGATTATATCCGCTCGTTCAGGTGATTCTAGTATTGGTTTTGGTGCTGTAATAAAAAGCAAAAATGAATCATTAGAACGCACTGGTGATATCCTGCGTAAAGTTGAGTCTGGTGATATAGTAAAATATGGCCTGATACCAGAGTTTGTCGGTAGGCTACCTGTTGTTGTTACCCTTGAAGGTCTTGACGAAGACGCTCTAGTGAACATTTTGATTCAACCAAAGAATGCGATTATAAAACAGTATCGCAGGTTGTTTGAGTTGGATAACATAGAACTTATTGTGGAAAGTGGCGCTCTGCATGCAATAGCAAAATTAGCCATGGATAAACAGATGGGTGCCAGGGGCTTACGTTCTATTATGGAAGAAGCCCTACTGGAAATAATGTTTGATGTACCAAATCGTGATGATATAGCCAAAATTGTCGTTACTGAAGAATCTATAAAAGATAAAACCCAGCCTCAGATAGTCTTCAAGCAACTGGCAGAAGATGAAGATAGCGGCAAGAGCAGCTCTAAGAAGAAAGTAAGCGGATAGTACGAGGGAGCGTTTCATCTTGCCTTTTATGATTTTAATTTATGGCAACCGTTCATTTCTATATAAAGGATATTGTGACTGATGATTATGATTCTATAGGGTTAATCAATGAGCAAGGAACGGTGGTGTTTGTTATTGCTCCCGCTAAAATTAACCTTTTTCTTCATATAGTCGGTAGAGATGAGATAGGTTATCACCTACTGCAGAGTCTGTTTTGCAAATTATCAGTCGCTAGTGTCTACGATTCCATCAAGATCACATTGCGTGATGACGGAGTCGTATCATGTGATATGAGTTATGATGGAATATCATTAGGTGTTGAGGATTTCCATGTAAAATGTGCTGATAATATAGCTCTAAAAGCTGCGAAAAAGTTGAGAAATGAATATGGATCCATTAATATGGGAGCTCATATAGCTATTCATAAGAGGATTCCAATTGCAGCTGGATTAGGTGGAGGGTCGTCTAACGCCGCCTCGATCTTGTTAGCCCTGCGAAGCATATGGAGTATAGACATTTCCGATGAAGAGCTTAAAAAGTGCGGCCTAAGTTTGGGAGCTGATATTCCATTTTTTTTACA
>CAIOSF010000161.1 GCA_903860855.1 uncultured Alphaproteobacteria bacterium
AATTTGGTTGTTTTTGTTGTTGTGCTCACTACAATCCTTACTCCATCTAACTGCATAACAGGAGGATATCACCACGGTGTAATCATTTCAAGTCGTCTTTAGATAGCATTTTCATGCAACTTTGATACATACGAGATCACCTTAAATACTTCAAGTGATAACCATCTTAGGCGGCTAGATGTACTCCTGCCCACATATTATAACTTAGTATATCGAACTGAACACTAGAGAAGATCCAACTAAAATAACCCGCTCCAGCGGTAGATAAGATATGGACAAATCTCTCGCCAAGGCCACTGGAAGCGCCAGTAATTAGAGCTGTTTTACCTGTTAGATCAAACAATTTTGCTGTTCATATTTCATTTTTGTTGTTTATATTTCATATGTCGCGATATGATACTTTGCTGAATTATTTATATGTATCAAACAAATTTTACATGAGCAGTATTATCTTTTTAAATGGCTGTGGATCAGCCGGAAAAACATCAATTGCACGCAGTATCCAGCACATAAGTGATAAACCATGGCTGCGTCTTGGTGTTGATACATTCATCGACATGATGCCTGATAAATTCATCGCTTTTGGCAAAAAGGCAAATGAGGGATATTTTTTCTTTGTTCCAAGTAAGAATGATAGGGGGCCAACCATGAGCGTTCAAACTGGTTCGTTAGGGGAAGGTTTCTTTAAATCGATGCCAGTTATTGCTAAGCTACTAGCTGATCAAGGGAACAACGTTATTATTGACGAGGTTATACTTAGTAACTCTATGCTTAAATTATATGTTGATTCTCTAAAAGAGCATATAGTTTATTTTATCGGGATTTTTTGCGATCTTGAGCAAATGCAAGAAAGAGAAATTTTAAGGCGTAATCGCGCTATTGGCCTAGCAAATGATCAAATAGATCGCGTCCATGAAGGCATTAGAGAGTACGATTTTTTGACAGATACAACCAATGAATCTCCATTTACCACAGCTAAAAATATCATTGAGTTTATTGATAATGCCCCTGATCCCGAAGGATTTAAAAAGATGCTGAATAGGTTATGATAATTCATAGTATCGCCTATCTTGTTTATATATTGTTAGAAAACTATGAAGATAACCTATTAAGCGATTACAAGAAACTCACTTCCATCTCCTTCTTAAATGGCTGGAAGCACCCCATGTTAAAGCTTGATGGGACCAAGATGTACAATGGACAACTGAATTGGTTCAGGAGAAATATGGGAATTATGTCAAGGGATATAAGATAATAAAGCTGACAGATCATGCGGTAAGTACGCAAATGAATTTAAGAAAGCAAGCGATGATCGCTAAATCAATGCCTATATAATATTTTGTGATGATATGCCTATTGGTTATATCCAATACTATAATAAACATGATTTTCCTTATGAACAAGGACATGGGTTCATCACATACTGAAGAAACTGCTCTTGAAAGATGTTGGACAAAGCTTAGCTACCTTTGATTGGTATATTGGTGAGGCTGAATTCATCGGCAAAGAGATTGGGCAAAAAGCTCTGAAGCTGTTTTTGGAAAAGCATGTTTTTCCAAATTTTGATTATGTATTCGTTGACTCTGATACAACCAATATCAATGCTATTAGAGCCTATGAAAAAATTAGTTTTAAGACCATCAAGAAGGTCAGGAATGATGAAATCACTTGGATGATTCTAGAAAAACATGGTGTTACCATCGAAAACTAGAAACCCATTCCTGAGCAGAATGGCTTAAAGCAGGAAATCGATGATGTTCAAATAAGAGTGTCTATTAATAATAGTAATAAGTATGACATAGATTATGTACTAAAAAGGTTATCTCTGAACTCAATTTGCACTTGCGGCATATCATATCAACCCACTACCACAAAAAGAAAAAATGCTTATCAAGGGCAACGATGATATGATCATGAAGCTGTACTCCAATTGCTTGCAGAGCCCTCTCTATACTGTTCGTGATCTCTATATCCTCCTTTGTGCTGTGACATTGCCACTTGGATGATTATGAACCATAATAGCAGCTGATGCCCCATGCAACAAAGCAAGCCTCGCTATCTCTCTCGGATACACAGTCACCTTATCAACCGTACCAGTATCAAGAAACTCATCGGCAATCAGCATATTCCTTTTATTAAGTAGTAACACGCGAAAATACTCCTTTTTCTTAAATCCCATGGTCAATTGGCAATAATTTAAAACAGAGAGCCAGCTGCTGAGGACATGAAAGTTACTATCTGCGATTGGCACACATAGACGGGACAATAGATCGGCGAGAAACTTTATGTAATACACAGTGCAATCACCGATTCCCTCCACTGATTTGAGATCAGATACATCAGCAAATATTACAGCCTGCAATAGACCGAATCTTTTGAGCAGATCTTTCGCCAGCTTTTTTGTATCTTTACGCGTTATGACTTGATGCAGTAGCATTTCCAAGATCTCGTAATCTGGTAGAGATCTTGAGGGAACCTTCATGAATCTCTGTCTGAGCCTGGCACGATGCCCACCCAGATGGGATGGTGCTTTGGGAGAATCACTAGAGTGGTCATAGGATTGGGAAGAATTTGATTGATCGGAATCTGAGTTATCCACTTGATAGATCGAAACTTAATCTTCATTCACCAATCTCACAGTGTTGTAATAATAACAAGAGAAAATTCACTTAAGGAGAATTAATTATGCCACAGATGATTGCGAGCACAATTAGGGCTTGTCACTCTCGCTGACTCTGCCTAGAATTTACTACGATGTTCTAAATTTAATTCACATTGAATCAATGGTCTTAATTTTTCTTATGCTCTTTGTTCTTCTCATTATGATTCACTTGGATATCCGAGATGTGGTAGTGGTAACTGCATTCTACTCAAGCTTAGCAGTGGCGTTCTACATGTTCCTCTGGCATGCAAGTGATAAACTTTCGTTATCATTCTAATTACTATTTTATACCAGTTTCCCACATGAAATGGACGAGCCGAAAGCGAAGTCAAATTAAATAATGCAATGAGCGACAAGCGAAGTGGCAGTAGTTAAAAGCGGAAACTGGTACCCCTAGATACAACCCCCCCCCTCACCTTTTCAACGTAAGAGCCATGCAAAACCAAACCACTCAATTACATAGAGATATTTTTATATTTTATTTCGGTGTAGTTATCGTATCATCCATTACAAATATAATAGCATTTGTTATTCAGTTCTATTTATATGAACTGCCTTGTCCATTATGCTTACTACAAAGATTTGGTATCCTTGCCGTAACAGTTGGTTCATTGCTCTGTATAAAATACGGTCGTTCCCTTAAATATGACATAATGATCGTAGCGGCCTCCTTATTCACAATAAGTGTTGCAATGAGACAAACTATGCTCCACATAGCACCAGGTGATCCTGGTTATGGCACTATGCTCTTCGGGGTACACCTTTATACATGGAACGTTCT
>CAIOSF010000162.1 GCA_903860855.1 uncultured Alphaproteobacteria bacterium
AAGGTGATGTCGCTGCCGCCCTATCGATCTGATTAATGATATTGGAACATTGGGAGAATACTATTGTAACGGATAGATGTAAATTAACTTTTTATCGATATATAAAGATGCAAAAGATAGAATTGGAGAGTCCTGGCGGTTTACAAAACTACCTCTCACTAACCCTTATACAGGTAAGTTTTTACATGTGTATATCGGTTGTAATGGTTGGGTTCATGCTTGCCCAAAAATATGGAATCAAAGGAGCGGTATTAAGCATTTTCTTAGGAAATATTGCTCTGATCTTTTTGGCGATTCCATTAAGTGTATACACGACAGAAAGCAGGAAAACTACTGCTATGCAAATGCATGATATTTTGGGTAAATATGGCTCAAAAATTGCAACTTTGGGATTGATTATATCACTGACGGGTTGGTTCTCTGTCCAGATGACTCTGCTAAGTGATACGGTGATTAAAGGTCTTGCTCTTGTTGATATCTCGGTATCGAAGATCCCAATAAATCTAATGTTGGGTGCCTTTATTATAACTATTGTTTCTCGTGGAATTACGGCCTTGAGAGGCTTTGCAAAGATAATGGCACCATTGTTTTTGGTAACAATAATACTGGCCATAGTGATGTATGTGAAGATGGATGGAGGAAGTACTGCGTCATTTCTATCAAGACTTCCGGCTTCTCCGCTAGCTTCTACTGGTAATGATATGGCAATTATAGGTGGTATTATCATGATTATGGTTTGCCCACTTTGTGGCTTATTTGATATGCCTACATACTATAGATTTTCATCTTCTAAACGAGATAGCATCATTAGTATCATATTGTTATTCGGTATTGGTGTTCCTATGATAGAACTGACGGGGGTACTATTTTATGCTTTTATGCCAAATGCAGACAGTATAATCACTATTATGATGAATAATAGTGTAGGAATTGTATTCGTTGCATGGAATGTAATGTTCATAGCTATGTCGGAATGCTCTATTAACAACAGCAATCTATATGTAAGCGCTGTTAATGCGGAGATTATTACATCAAAGATACCGTTCAAACGGCGTACAATAATCATAGGGGCTATTGGCATTGCTACATCATTTATAGATGTGATGGAACACTTTGCCAGTTTTCTTCAAGCTATCTCTATCGTCATATCTTCGTTAGTAGCAGTTATGATTATAAACTTCGCTTTAAAGGGTAAAATATCGCAAAGATTTGCCCTAATTTCAGTTTGCTGTGGCACGATAGGAGGGATCCTAAGCTTTATAGGAGTTTTACGGATAGTAGACGATGCTGTATGTCTCGAAGTACTCTTGATTACTACCATAACATATGCCATATGCTCCCAAGCGTCTTGGCTATATCAAATTCTATTGAGGAAGAAAGATGACAAAATTTTATGTAGATCAGAATAATGTAGATGCCCTAGCTTTAGGAGCTGTTTTCCTTGGTTCGGGTGGAGGAGGTGATCCTGGGTACGATATAGATATGGCTAAATACTGTATCTCGCAAAACGGCCCAGTGAAGATTATCGATGTTGATAGCATCAAAGGAAATGGTTTGGTTCTACCTTTGGGATTTATGGGTGCCCCCCTTGTATCAAAAGAGAAGTTGCAGAGTGGTAAAGAATTCAAAGCGATCATAGCTTCTTTCAAGAAGCACTTTGGCGAGGAACCGATCGCCATTATGCCGGCTGAAGTTGGAGGATCAAATGGAGTATCAGTAATAATAGCTTCTTCATTGACTGGGTTACCAGTGATAGATGGTGATTTAATAGGTAGAGCCTTTCCAGAACTGCAAATGGCTTCTGCTAATATAGCTGGTATATCAGCTTCTCCTGCCTTTATTTCTGATGATTTCGGGAATGTTGTGACCATTTTAGTTAATCTTAACACAGATGCTTATTATGTTGCGAAGAAGGTTGAAGATATAGCAAGGGCTGTGACAGTGGCTTGTGGATCATCTGTTGCTATAGGTATGTATCCTATGGTAACAGATGAGGTGAAAACCAGTATAGTATCCAATACAATTTCTCAAGCCATTACCATAGGGAATCGTATTTTATCCCGTATCAGCATTGAGGAATTTGCCAAAGAATTTCACGGCAGACTTCTATGTACAGGTGAGGTAGTTGATATTGACCAGAGTGTAAAAAACGGATTCTTAGAGGGTGATGTAAAGATCAAAACAATAGATGGAATGGTTTTTACCATCAGATACCAAAATGAGTATTTGGTCGCCTATGATGCGAACCAGCAGATAATTGCTGTAACTCCTGATATTATCGCGATGCTAGATATCCAAAATTGCATAGCCATTACAACTGAGAACTTATCATATGGCGTCAAAGTTTCGGTTATAGCAGTGAATGGACCAGATATTTGGTATACGAAAAATGGATTGGCATTAGTTGGTAAAGAGGCTTTCGGGATATAAATACCAGTCTCCGCTTTTAACTAATGCTGTTTCGCTTGTCGCTCACGGCAATGCTATGCGATGAAGCGCTCCGCAGGTCCAGATGTATCCGTTCATCCTATTGGATTCACAGTTGCATTATTTCATTTGACTTCGCCTTAGGTTTGACTTCGCTTCCAGCTCGTCTATTGCATTTGAAAACTGGTATAACATAATAAGCTATATTTAATGA
>CAIOSF010000163.1 GCA_903860855.1 uncultured Alphaproteobacteria bacterium
GGAGTTAATGCACGAGGTCAAGTCATCGCTCCAGCACATGGTTAGTGGTGATGCTTCAAGTGCGGCAGCGGGATTGCAAGATGGATTAAAGGCTTTTGGCTATAGTGAGAATCAAATTATGAAAGGGTTAATTTCAGCATTTATAAAAATAAAATAACTCTGCCTATGGCAATTGTTTGTAATAATATATATATCCATCCATTTTACATAATTTAAATTATCATACTTTCCGCAAGGCGCATTACTAATAGTGATCACAGTAACACCGACAGCAAGACACTTGGCGCCACTACGCCTACGCCTACGCGTCCCAACTACTATAATATCACTTCAGATCTAGTCAAGGACTTCCTACCATCATGTGAACAATCGTTTTTATTACACAAGAGTAAAAATGGTGAAAATAATAACAACAATAGAAGAGAGTTTATTACTATCTAATAGATCATTTTAAAGGAATTATAACAAAGCACTATGATAAAATAAAAAGGATTGATCAATCTTATGTGGCTGAGATCACTAAGATAAAAAACATTGAAATGAGAAATGCTAAAATAGAAGACATTGAAATTAACGATGAGAGCTACCATCATGCCAATAATACGAATGATAGGACTAGTATGATGATGTATTCTACAATTGGACAAATATTAACAGAAGCATCTATAGTAACGGCAATTGCCGCAAATTTAGCTACCATACCTACAATCTTTTCACAGGATATATGCAAAAGTATCGTCTAAACAAGGAGTCATGTGGCATGGAAGAGACTCACACGGCATACGTGGTATTTGGTCTTGGTGTCTGGATCAGAGCGTTAGATATATTACCTAGCTCTACCATTTTATGGTCCTCTCTCCCCTACCCCCAATCAGAATTTAATAAATTGGTAGAGTGCAATGTTCATAAGCTCAATTGTTATGCCGATTGCAGCTTATGGTGATAGGCATTCTGGCGATTATTCGATGTTGACACCTCACCTGGATGATAAATTTATGTCGGTCAAGAATAACGCTATTGGATTTGGTAAAAAATTGACTAATGAACTTATAAAAACAGGATTTATGGATGGTAGTGACGCCTCTTCAAAAGATTTTCAAATGGTTTATAGTCTTGCGATGAGCAAATATATCTGGGGTGATCTTGTGCCAGATATATTATAGGTTATCCATTTGTTTTTGCTGATAGTACTCTCAAGAGCTATGTTAAGATCCCGATAAAAGGTGGTGTATACACCATCATACAAAAAGTATTGGTTCTGAAAAAGAGGACATCACTGCTGAAATGAGTAGAAGGTGGTTGACCGATACTGTAGGAGATCTGTTAAGGAAAACCTGCTCCACTATGTATAGTATGTATACATACTATACAAGCTACGACATGGCGTGCAACGTTAATAGCATAAATTATAATAAAATTATAGAAATATCAACGCAGAGGATACCACAGGGCCAAGCAACTGACTATGCTCCGTTTAGTGAGAATATAGAATACCACTTTCATGGTATAACCAATGGTGACTTTATACTTAATAAATATTGATTATCAAAC
>CAIOSF010000164.1 GCA_903860855.1 uncultured Alphaproteobacteria bacterium
CCTTGATCGACAGGACGGCCGTCAGGCCTTCACGTATATCTTCTGGTTGAATAGTGACTTTATTTTTCTTGAAGTGCTCGGCTGCATAATTATTAATGCTTCGTGTGATGGCAGCTCTGAACCCTGCTAAATGCGTGCCACCATCTCTTTGTCTTATATTGTTTGTGAAACATTGGACATTTTCGGAATAACTGTCATTCCATTGCATGGCTAAATCCACTTCCACATCATCTTCTATACCATGCATATGAATCGTAGGATGTAGACTTTTCTTGCTACGATCCAAGTGCTTTGCAAAGGCTATAATGCCTCCATCAAAGCAGAATTCAGATGTCCTACCTCCTTGCCTTAGATCAACAACGGAAATGTCTATACCTGAGTTAAGGAATGCTAGTTCACGAATTCTGTTTTCTATCATATCATAATCGTACTCCAGAATAGCGAAAACCTCAGCTGATGGCAAAAACGTTACAGTTGTTCCTTTTTTCCCATCAGCTGGCCCTACGTCCACCAGGCTCTGAACTGTAGCTCCATCTTCAAATCTCATGAAGTATTCGCGATCATTGCGCCAAATATGCAGCTCCAACCAGGAGGACAAGGCATTGACCACCGATATACCAACACCATGGAGTCCACCAGAGACTTTATAAGCTTCATTATCGAATTTTCCTCCGGCATGAAGCTGAGTCATTATCACTTCAGCTGCGGATATCCCCTCTTCATGATGGATGTCAATCGGGATACCGCGACCGTCGTCTGAAACGCTGGCTGATCCATCTAGATTGATTGTTATGATTATTTTTTTACAGTGACCAGCTAATCCTTCGTCCACAGCATTATCTATGGCCTCGGCTAGCATGTTGTGGATACCCTGAATGGAACCGACATCACCTATATACATGCCAGGACGTTTGCGAACTGCATCTAGACCTCTTAAGACCTGGATCGAACTAGCATCATAGGCTATCGTTGTTGTTCTTGTCATTAAACTGCTTCATTCTCCTTAGCTTTTGTGGGTCGAATGGTATCACAGTCCTATTCCATAAGCAAGGGACGAGGAAGGATGAGAGTGAGTTGCCTATCATATCTAGCATCACTCTGTTGCGATTATATATCGTAAATCTGGAAGGTTTATATGTGCTAACATGAGGATCATGAACGCCACTACCATCAACTGTAATGCGATAACCATAACCATCCACCGCACTCAATTCTTCTCCAGGCAAAGCTGTGAACTTAGCCTCACTTTTAAAATACTATATACTGATAAAAATAATTATCATTATAGTCGAACTTCCACTTACTAGAAAAAGACAATCTAAAAAATAGATTTAGCAAAAAAACAGACACTCTTTGAATATCACTTTTTGACATTACTCATTGAACGGATTAGTCTTGGCTCTTATATAAAGACATAAGCTGTATGTTTTAGATATGACCAAAAAGAAAATAGCCTTGATAGTAACCATACTTCTCTCCTTAGCTTCATGTGGTGGGATACAGGATCCATCGAAGCAAGATCTCAAAAGCCCATGTGTTGGCAATGGTACTGATATAGATCCTTGCGCAAGAAGAGATATTTTGCTAAACACCTACTATACAGGTTAGTATTGAATTGGGCCTCTTGCATAAGCACGACAAAAATAACGAGATCGGCCATAGAGCCAACGGTAAAGCTAAAACCAACGGTAGTAGTACTATATTCTTCCCAAATGGGGTAGAGAAGGTTGACTTTATAGCTGGAGCTGCAAATTACTCTCAGCTACCATCTTTGCTATTACCAGAAATCGCTTTTTTGGGACGATCGAATGTTGGAAAGTCCAGCATGATCAATGTAATGCTTGGCAGAAAGAACATCGCGAAGACATCTCGCACTCCTGGAAGGACCCAACAGATTAACCTTTTCCGCATACATAATGCTTTTATATTGGCGGACTTGCCTGGTTATGGCTATGCGAAAATCGCCAAATCAACTATGCATCAAATACAGGAATTGGTCTGCCTATATCTTCAAAAGCGCTCTAGTCTCATAAGGTTGATGCTGCTAATTGATGCAAGGCGTGGCATAACAGATATGGATGAAGAGATAATGCAATTTCTGTGCCAAATCCCAACATCTTTTCAACTCGTATTCACCAAGATAGATAAAATAAAAAAATCGGAAATCCCCAACTTGCATGAGCATTGGTTAGAAAAAACTAGAAAATATTCAGCCTGCCACCCATCTTACCTAGCTGTAAGTAGTCTTGATAAAACTGGCATCAACGAACTACGTAAAGAAGTTGATGATATGATGCGTATGAGTAATACCAGTTTCCGAACGCAATAGACAAGCTGGAAGCGAAATCCACATGGAATGGGCGCAAGCCAAGGCAGCAGTAGTTAAAAGTAGTTAAAAATCGGAAATTGGTATTAGATAAGACTATGGAAGCTACAAGGCGCATCTCAAATCTGACAATCTAGTAAATTCTTTTTTTCAAAGGAACTGATGCAACGTC
>CAIOSF010000165.1 GCA_903860855.1 uncultured Alphaproteobacteria bacterium
GCTCACTGCCATGAATTCATCGCAAAGATGCCAGAAGGTTATGATACTATCGCGGGAGAAGCTGGGGCTAAGCTGTCTGGAGGGCAAAGACAAAGAGTCGCTATTGCTAGGGCGATACTAAAGAATACCCCGATTTTGATCATGGATGAGGCCACATCAGCTCTCGATAGCGTCACCGAAAAGAAGATCCAGGAAAGCCTCGAATATTTGATGCGAGACAAAACCGTGATAGTTATCGCTCATCGCATGTCAACATTATTAAATATGGATAGAATTTTGGTATTTAGTGATGGTATAATCATAGAAGATGGTAGTCATAGAGAACTATTGGCTAAGGGCAACGGAGGACATTATGCGACTCTGTGGAATATGCAGCAGTGCGGTATTCTCCCTGATAAAGAGGCGGTTAACTAAGTTAAAGTATCAATTTGAGAAATGGGAGTCGGTATTAGAATCTAGTGGCAACTTTATCCAATATGAGATAAAAATTATGAAGAAAATGATTCGATAACTTGATAAGTCTACTGATCACCAATATGTCCAACATAGATTCGCTAACAATTACTAGATTCGCCCCAAGCCCTACGGGTTTGCTCCATGTTGGTAATGTACGTACTGCCTTGATAAACTGGCTATACGCACGGGTTAATGGTGGCAAGTTCATTTTACGCATAGATGACACAGATCATGAACGCTCAAAGCCAGAATACGAGGCTTTTATTAAAAGAGACTTAAAATGGCTAGGTATAGATTGGGATGAGACATTCAAACAATCTGAGCGCATGATAAGATACTTAGAAGCAAAAGAGTCTCTCATAGCAAAAGGTAGGTTATATCCATGTTACGAATCCCAAGAAGAATTAGCGATCAAGAAAAAATCCCTCCTAAACCGAAATCTACCTCCAATATATGATAGAGCGGCTCTAAAACTTACAGCTGAACAAAAAGGTAAATTTGAAGCTGAAGGGATTCGACCTCATTGGCGGTTTTTGCTGAATGAAGATGATATTGATTGGACGGACGGGATCAGGGGACATATGCATTTTCGTAGCAGTCATCTAAACGATCCTATCCTGTTCAAATCAGATGGAACCATGACCTATACTCTCGCCTCAGTTGTCGATGATATGGATTACGGTATCTCATATATCATTAGAGGTGAAGACCATCTTTCAAATAGTGCAGCCCATATCCAGATATTTAAAGCACTGGGAGCCGCACATATACCAAACCTTGCTCACACTTGTTTGCTATATAATAAAGACCAGGAAATATCGAAAAGAATTGGTGGGTTTGATATAGAATCTCTTCGCAATAGAGGACTTGATCCAATGACAATTAATTCATTTTTGGCCAAGGTAGGTACGTCAGACCCCATTAGTTATCATCTCAGTATGGACGATTTAAAGCGTACATTTGATTTGGCAAAATTTGGCAAGGCACCTGTTCACTATGATGTAGCTGAGCTTGATCGTCTAAATCAAAAACTTCTCCATCATATGCCGTATTCTGCAGCGACCAAAAGGTTGACTGAGCAGGGCATTGATGGTATCGATGAAGTGTTCTGGGAGTCAGTTAAGTCTAATATCAGTGTATTATCTGATATCATCATCTGGAGGGATATATGTGATAAGCTTCTAGAGCCGGTTATTCTAGATGCTGAGCTCTGTAAAATTGCCGCTGAATTGCTATCAAATAACCTTGGTGATAATTTTGCTAAGAACTGGAATTATAGCGAATGGATAGAAGAGATTAAAAAGCGCACCAACAAGAGCGGTAAGAATCTATTTACCCCAATCCGTCTAGCGATCACCAGCTTACAAAATGGTCCTGAGCTCCGCTATATTATCCCTATTTTGGGCTATGATAAGACATATGCTAGGCTTAATGGTGTAAAGGCGTGAGATATGGCATGGAATGAATAGCATGGCA
>CAIOSF010000166.1 GCA_903860855.1 uncultured Alphaproteobacteria bacterium
ATGGCTACCAAGGCAATTAAATATAGTACGGAATAATCCAACATTAACAGATCGTTACTGGCTAGGCCCTTGTCTATGAAGTGTCTGAGACCCTGACTCATAATCAAAACAGAGGCTGAGCTTATGCATAGAGCGAGGATCATCCCGGCCACCTGTATCTTATATGGCTTAATAAAGCCGATAACAGCTGCGATACCGCTACCTAAATCATCCTTTTTCATATTAACATCATCGAACCATATGGTTAATTCTTGAATTGCATTATATACGAATATAGCATATATCGAATGAGAAAAATAAGAACGACCAGTAAGACAAAATGCAAAAACATATAGGTAGAGATTTGAAGAACTATAATACACGATTTTCGAAGCTAATTCAGTATATTATAATAGCAGCTATGGTCTTGATGGGATCGCTAGACTTCATATCATCAGCTCATGCCTCAGCGGCCACTACGTCTTTAGCTGATACAGCAGAGAAAATCATGCCGGCCGTAGTAAATATTTCAACTACACAAAAAAACGAAACAAAGAAAAAGACCAGTTCTCAACAGCAACAACCGGATAATCCTTACGATTTATTCCGTGATTTTCTTGAAAAAGAATTTGGTTTACCTGATCAAATGAGAAAAATAACATCCCTAGGCTCCGGCTTCATCATCGATTCGAGTGGTTATATAGTTACCAATCAACACGTGATTGATGGAGCAGATGAAATCACCGTGACATTGAGTAATGAAAAGCAGTTCAAAGCCAAAGTTATTGGTCAAGATCAAAAAACTGACTTAGCTGTATTAAAAATAGATACAAAGGATCAAATTCCACTTCCCTACCTGGAATTTGACGACTCGGACAAGGCACGGGTTGGAGATTTGGTAGTTGCAGTTGGCAATCCATTTGGATTGGGCGGCACACTTACATCCGGTATCATTTCAGCTAAGGCTCGCCATATCAGCGCTAATACCTACGATGATTATATTCAAACTGATGCCGCAATAAATCGTGGTAATTCTGGTGGACCTCTATGTAATGCAACGACTGGCAAAGTCATTGGCGTCACTTCCGTGATTTATTCACCATCTGGCGGCAGCGTTGGCATAGGCTTTGCGATCCCAGCATCTATAGTACAACCAACCGTTAATCAACTTAAGGATAATGGCAAAATAGTTCGAGGATGGTTGGGTGTTAAGGTGCAACAGGTAAGTGAAGACATAGCGGCTATCATGGGAATCAAGGATAACAAAGGAGCCCTTGTAGCCAGCGTGGTTAAGGGCAGTCCTGCTGATAAGGCTGGAATCACGATTGGCGATATCATCACTAAGTTCGATGGTCAAGACATTGCCTCCATGAATAAACTACCACGCATTGTGGCTGAAACGACTGTAAACAAAAAAGTAGCCATAGAAGTATTCCGTGATAATAAATACATCACTCTCAATACTGTTATAGAAAAGCCTACTAGTGCAGACCCATTTTCAGAAGATGGAGACGAAGATTCCGAAGACAGCGATGACAATGGTGATGGTAAAGGTGGAAGCAAAGGAGCTCTTGGTATGGCAGTAAAAAATCTGACACCTGAAACGAGAAGGACATATGGCATAGCTGATAGCGAGAAAGGCGTAGTTGTTTCTAATGTTAGCAGGGGATCAGTTGCATCTTTTGCTGGCATCAAGCAGGGTGATCTAATCATCAGCATTAACAAAAAACCGCTAAACAGCAGCAGTGATTTTGACAACTCGTTAAATAAGCTAAAGAGCGATGGAAAGGGCAAGGCTATGCTACTTGTATCGCGTAAGGGCAGCACTTCATATGTTACTATTGAGATAAAATAATACCAGGTTCCGCTTGTAACTATTACGGCGTTGCTCCTTATACTATTTAATTCGGAACCTGGTATATACAGATTCCATCAATTATGTAGAATTGGAAACTTTGGTTTTTGTCATCCTGAACTCGTTTGGCTTGCGCCCATTACATCTCAGGATCTATTTTCGCTTATTTATTTAGATCCTGAGATGTA
>CAIOSF010000167.1 GCA_903860855.1 uncultured Alphaproteobacteria bacterium
ATATTTAGACTATCGGTCATGCCTAAAACCTCAGCATGGAACTGTTGACCTTGTAAAGTAACCGAGCCTAGATTCCCTTTGCGTAGTTTTACTATCTTACTTAGATCGGTATAATCAACAAAAAACACCTTGATTTCAGCTGAGTCATACAAACCATCTAATAAATCACTCTGAGATATTCTCTCATGCGACAAGGCCGCAACGATCTGAAAGCTATCTGATGTGAGGTCGCTATGTCCCTGGATAGCGCTTATTTTACTGGTATCAAAGGTGACATAGGTTGTTCCATCAATTACCAAGGCTCTATCATGATCGGTAAATCCAAGGACAAGACCATCACGCCTTGTAATTTGCCAGCAAGTTGAAATTGTTAAAATAGTCATTAATACAAAAACCCATATTCCTGTCAAAGATGAAACAAGAATATGGGTTTAAGATTTAGAGCGGAAGTAACTAAAAAATTAGATCCACTGATATACGTTTTAGTTGCTTATCTTTGTAGCTCACCATCTACATTTTGTTGCCTTTCAAGCTTCAAAAGATTAGCCTTATTGTCGATCCATTGTTGAACATGCTCATTGATTCCTTTGCTATATTCAATATTTGGATCAATCTTCACACCTTCTGCTTTGCCTTTGCTGTACACATCCATCAGACCACTGTAAGTATCACTTCCCCATGCATTACCAAAAACACCACCAGGCTTAAAGGTTTTTTTACCGGTAAGATCACTGATATTTAGTTCATCGGCATCAAGTTTCTCAAGAAACTGCCCTCTTCCTTTGTCACTAAGTCCAGCCAAAGCAAGAGAAAATGCATTCGAGAGCTGACGCTCAATGTGTTCTTTATCCACCACACGATTCAGCCCAGTTTCAGGACTGACGATACGATCAGCAATAGCAACAACTAGTTCTTTTTCCTTTTCGGTGAGGACTACGGACTCCTTAAAGTACTTTGCTAGCTCTACACCAAGAGCATCCAATCCTCCAGACTTGAGCTGAACTCCGGCACCATGAGATAGTGTCGCAGCCCATGTTCCTTGAATGGCATGAGCTTTAACCATATCAGCTACCATATGAGAAACTCCCTCCGGATCTTTCCCATAAGCACCAAACAGCTTCTGCTTATCAGGTTCATTACCTACAATCTTATAGACCTCATCATATATTCTTCTCGCATCAGCTTCTCTAGCCTTACTTGGATTATCGCCAAATAACTCTTTAGCAACTGTCTCAAGAAGACCATTCAATGCCTTATGTTGTGCAACATCTAGTCCTACGTAGTTTTTTAGAGCTCCTTCGAACTTCTCAATATTTAGCACCCCACCAGGAACGCCATCGGATAATCCTCCAACGAATTTGGTGTTCACCAAACCATCCACGCCAAGGGCATCCATATTAACAAAGAACTTATTCTTCGTCTCTATAGGCAGGTTCGCAACCGAACTCAGAACTAAGCTCCTAATACTAGCCTTTTGTTCTGCTGAGGTCACTCCATTAGTAGCAATTAGCTTATCTGCAAGTTCATTAAGTTTGACAAGCTTTTCAACTCCGCCAATCGATTTTACGCAGGCAGCAGATCTCCCTAGAGCATCGGTCAGCAAACCCTCTGAATTTGGTTTGAGTTGTATATGATCACTAAACATCTTCCCCATAACCGTGATCTCTGTCGCACTAAGACGAATATTTGACGATATCAGGTTGGTGAAGGCCTTGATCTGCTCGGGATTCTTCAAAGTGGAAAGCACCTCTGCAAATTGAGGATTTTCTTTATCAGCAGCACATTGACGCAAACTCTCACAAATACCCCTACCATCTTTAATACGGGCCGCATTGGGAGCATCACCGAATAGCGCCTGCACCACACCATCATTTACTGCGTTTATAGCAGCTTGGGCTTCCGGCGTTAGTTTCCTGTACTCATTCAAGAAAGTAGATATAGCCTCAACTCTCTCTCCTTTTTTCTCCTGAATAGTCGTGGCAAGGTTGATACCATATTTACCACTCTTGAGTAGATCAGCATGTTGTTCCAAATAGTCTAGAATACCTTTCAATTTTTCAGAATCCTGCAACACAACTTGCACAAACTGTTTGCTTAAAACCTTCTTATCCTTATCGTTCATGCCATTAGGTGCGAATGACTCAGCCAAGGCGGCAGCCCTAACAAAATCTTCTTTACTGATTTTGGCGCACTCCCTCATAGCGCTAATCATATCGTCCTTCCCAGCGTTAGTACCGGTTAGCATTAGATCAAAACCATCAGGCATATTGCTAATAGCTACTGCCTGCTCTTCTTTTGATAGTCCTTCAAATGATTTGACTATGTCACCACAAATAGTGAGTTGATGTTTTGCACCTCTTTCCTTTACGAACTTTTCTGCCGTTGCTTGCAGCTTCGCAACACCATCAGAACCAATTTTTTCATATTGGTCTGCGGCTTTCGCTATGGCACTATCAATATGCTCATTAGCTTTTAACTGAATACCGTTGGTTAGAATACCAGCAAGTGTGAACATAGTCGCGTC
>CAIOSF010000168.1 GCA_903860855.1 uncultured Alphaproteobacteria bacterium
ATCTACTCAGGAATTATGTCCTTTCCTCTATTTGCATAATTTGTTTTATATATGCAGTGATATATATTGCAGGTATAAAAGAGCCTTATGTATATAAAGATGATGCAACAAAAATAGAAGAGATAGCAAGGTTCAAAGAAGGCAGCGATAGTATGTACGTATATAAAATAGAAAATAATAATTCCACCTATATTTCATTAATAAAAAAGTAATCCGCAACATGAGACATCTCGTAGCAGTCCTATTAGACACAGACACCGAGCCACATAGGTGTAAAATATCCCACCATAAAAATGTATTCTTCGACCCTTCTGACAACGAGAAGACAGCCGAGCTTCTTAGTAAGGACATCAATACTCTGGCTACAGGTATTGTCATGGCAATACGCGAGGGCGGCGAGAGGGGTGTGCTTGATAAAGTCAAAACCCTGCACAGCCTGATAGACTATTTCAGCCGCAGTATATCAGTCATTGACCTATCACAGACTACAGCAGAAAGCATTGTGTATGGTGACACGAACATCGCCAAGCGATAGTAAAATAGAAACTTTACTTTAATTACATGACGCAAATTTGTATTTATGTTATTTTTGTGGATATTACTGCGTAAATGGTATGACAATAGGCGAGGTGTTTTCAAGAAGATACTCTCCATTTTTGTCAGCATCATATTTTTAATTTATGCAGTAATATATTTTTTAGTATACACAGCATTTGCTTTGTTTAATTTTTTAACTGGCATGTAATGGAGAATTCAGGAAAGAGCAATACGGGTCAATACTTTGCAATAATAGGTGTCGTCATAGGCTTGGTTTCATTGAGCGTGAACATCTGGCAGTATGTGGAGAATAGGGAGATGAGAGCAAATCAAGCCGAGCTGACAGCCTTGCAGTTGAATGATGCCAAGTCTAAATTACTGTCAGCTAAAGCCCCAGCTAACACGACTGCATAATGGACATCAATATCAATAAAAATATCAAGTTGATGGTGTTCTTTAAACACTTCAATAAGTTTTTAGGGGTAATACAGTATATCGAAAAGGATTTGCTAATACCTAGCAATACACCCACGAAAGATGCTACAGCCATAGTCGAAAAAACATACCCAAACTTTTTTTTCTTTAACTGGAAAGGTGAGATAGTGAGAAAACCAAATGAGCAGCCCCAAAAGTGAAGCCCTGTATAAAGGCAAACGGCATTATGATGAACATGGCAAACCTCTAGGCGGAATAAAGGTTGTTGTGGATGGAGAGTATACGGTAGAAGTTGAAGGTGGCGAATATGTAATATGCAACGAAGCCTTCAAGAGCGATAAAATTCACGAGTTCAAGCAGCAGACCAACAAAGAAGTCCTTGACTATATTCATAATTATGCTTCATGTAAGTTCAATCAGAATGAAGCCGACAGCGGTGACTTCATTCTGTGCCGTCTGGTAGTGAACGACCCAAAGAAACACGACAGGAAAGGTACGGTGCGCGAGGTGCTTGACCAGATGCAATCCGAAAATTCATGTAGGGTGAGCAATGGCTCAAAGAAGATGAAGCAAGGCGGCAAGGTTACTGCAATCAAGAAAGCCACTCCAGCCGAGCTGAAAGCAAGATGGGCAAAAAAGAAAGAGCATATAGGGCAGATGGCTGAGTCAATACGTAGCCTCCGCAATAACCTCACCAGAGATATAAAGTCCGAAGATGAGAAGACTAGGCTCACCGCTCTGGCTATAGCTGTGATGGATAGGACGGCAGAAAGGATAGGGAATAATGAATCCGCAGAAAACGGACACATAGGCGTGACAGGGTTTGTTCAGAAAAGTATATCAATAGAAGGGAATACTGTATACCTTCATTACACTGGAAAGTCGGGTGTAGTACATGATAAGCAATTCAGTGATGAGCTTATCGCAAATACTCTGAAAGAAGCAATAAAGAATTCTCCCAATCAATATATATTCTGCGCCAGCGATGGAGTTAGGATTTCTCCGCAAAGGATAAATAATTACCTCTCTGATTTTCATGTGTCAGGTAAGGATTTGCGTGG
>CAIOSF010000169.1 GCA_903860855.1 uncultured Alphaproteobacteria bacterium
AATACTGCTTTTGTAGAATGAATGCATTCACCCTTAGTGTACTTCCATGAAGATTATCTGTATAATCAGCTCGTTAAGCAAAGATAGTGAGATATGGTATACGCATGAGCCAAATCATGATAGATATGCCAATGATAAGCGAAAGACTAATGATCAGGCCCTTCGCTATCGGTGATGGGGTGGTTGGTGCATGAGGCTGTGCAAGAGTCGCTGATACAGTTGCAGGAGTGGCTATTCTGGGCTCATGGATTTGAAGGAGAATGCCCAGAAATTGATTATTTTGAACAAATATCTCGCCGATTATCTGCTGCTTTTAATATGAGAAATGAGCTTCACTTTCTAATATTTCGCAAAGATAATCATGTATTAATCGGTAGTTGCAGCATTCACAATATCAATTGGAAAGTGTCATCAGCTGAAATTGGATATTGGTGCAGAACAAGCAAAATTGGCAAAGGCTTCATAAGGGAAGCAGTGTCCACCCTCATTGATAACACCTTTAACTCCATAGGACTCCATAGAATGAATATAATTTGCGATATAGAAAATACTAAAAGCGTTTCTATTCCTGAAATTCTAGGCTTTAACCTAGAACTTGAAGCCCTGGGATTGATAAGCCAAACCAGGAGTGAAGAAATTAAGAAAATGTAGGTCATACGTACGCTTCCATCCAAGAGAAATGCAGCATGCAGCTTAGCGCCAAGGAGATTCCCTGCTATGATGATGCGTCTCTCACTCAGGGGGGGTGGTTGTGTCTATTTGTGCGGCCGGCCCCATGCTTCCTCTGAGCTGCCTTAACTTCCGGAGCTTGGCTAAAATCTTGGAGGACATCACTTGAGATAGAGTTACTCTTGAAACCAACTGTTAGTTCCAGATCTTTTTGAATGTCCTTCGATTTGATTCTATGACGCTCATCTGGTCTTTATATGACATTTTATCCAGTAATTCGGTCTCAACAATACTAAGAACTGAGACTATAACCTCCTGCTTGAAAGTCTCTATTGTTCTATGCATTTGCTGCTGTTCGTATTCCTTGAGTAAGGACTCACCCTTGCTGGCTACATCCATGACTCTAAGCTTAGCCTGATCTATGATCAACTCGGCTTCCTCTCTAGCTTTAACGAGAAGATCTTGATAGCGATCGAGAGATTCCTGGTAGTGATCTCTAGTAACCATCAAATGTTCGTAAGCTTCGCTTTTTAGTCTATGAGCTTCTTCTAAGTCTTTCTCTATTTTGATTATTTTATCATCCACAGTTTTGAGAATCATTTCCCTTACTGGTTTGTATACAAGAGCTAACAAGGTGGTGATCGATGCTAGTAGCCAAAAAAGTTCAGTGCTAATAAAACTCCACATCACTATACGCTTCAATACATTTGTCCTTTGGGAAACTCTAACACAAAATCACTTGCTATACTATAGAGATTTAGGTCGCGCTATGCAGTAAAGCCAATGACAATTTGAAACCACTACAGATGCAATGAGTTTCTTCTATATTTAATCAAGCTTTCTACTGTGCCGATTAGCATATTGTGCTTCTGGGCGAATTCCAGCAGATGTTTCCTTCTGGCTGCTTTTCCGTCGTCGCCCAGTATCTCGCACACTACAGCTGATGGCATTAGGCCAGCAAGTTTTGCAATATCAACAGATGCCTCTGTATGCCCAGGCCTTTCAAGAACACCATTATTATTGGCTATAATAGGAAATATATGCCCGGGAGTTGCTATATCAACAGCTGTGCTATTGGGATCTATAGCAACTTGAATTGTATGAGCTCTATCATGAGCTGAGATACCAGTTGTAACGCCAATCCTAGCTTCTATCGAGGTTGTAAATGCAGTGTAGTACTCGCTAACATGCCTGCGCGGCTGCAGATCTATCTCCAGCCTTTTTGCAATAGAATTATCAATGGCCAGACAAATCAACCCTCTTCCGTTGAGCATCATGAAGTTTATAGCATCAGGAGTGGCAAATTCAGCTGGAATAACTAAATCGCCCTCATTTTCTCTATCCTCTCCATCGACCAAAACAAACATTTTGCCAGCACTAGCTTCCGCAACTATCTCATCGATCGTGGAAAAGGTGAGGGGGGAATCGCCTGCCAATACCGGTTTGGATCGAGGTTCCGACACTGGTATTTGTGATGTATTGACGGATGCTTGCATGGGCTTTGGCTTGGTTAATTTTGTTAAAAGAGTATTAAAAGATTGTATACTCTATCAATAAAATCTAAGCAATACCTATCTCTTGTGATTATTTTGTAATTGACTCATTTTCCTTTATATTGCCATAGCCAAGCATTTCATGACGAGAATTAATAACATTCTGGTGTTCTGGCTTTAAAAAATCACCAATTATGCTTTTTGCTACTCTATCATAGCCTTTGTAGAGGTATCCAGCAAAAGATGACCACAAAGTATAAGATGCCTTGGCGGCTGAATATTTTGATATGTCATATCTTGGCCCGACAAATTCCAAGTCGATTTGATACGGTAACTTAATCTGCTCAACACTCAGAACTGATTTAACTGCCTCTTTTTGCTCTATTATGTATGGAGAATTTGATATGACCAATGCCTTTATTGTATTTGATTGGAATTTAAGATTAACGATATCTTTTACTTCAGTAAGATCAACCTCCTTATACTCTTCCTGCTTGTATTTAGTAACTACCTCGCTCTTTTCTAGCCATCCCATCGCCGACCCATCTCTCTCAATGGCTGATAAGAATGACTCGGCGTTCTCACCAGTTGTCGCTCTTTTTGCTCCAATCTTTGGCTCGGCATCCAATACCTCTATAGGATATTTGCAGCTCGTCATTAATTTTTCCATACTCTTCTGCATAAGATCGTATTCACTTATAGATTTAGAGTTTTGCTTTGTTTCTATCGCCAAGGCATCACGATACTCAATAGGGCCATCAATACCAACAGCAAATAAACGAGATTTCGTTGCAGCTCCGTATATTTTAT
>CAIOSF010000170.1 GCA_903860855.1 uncultured Alphaproteobacteria bacterium
GAGCAATTCAAAGGAGAGTGGCAAGTTAGAGTATTGCTTGATAATGAAAGGGCTTGTATCTTTTGGCCACAAGCCATTAAAAAATTTACTCCTGAGATACTCATCAAAACTAAGGAAAGAATCAAAGAAGAAGACTGGGTTATTTATAGATTCAAATCAGAGTAACTGATATGCAAACGTATAGTAATTTAACTTAATTGTCGATACTAGGAAAGACGATCTGAAGCCTATTACAAATAGGCCGCAAATCCAATAAGATGGGACATACCTGATGCCTGCCGAGTGAACCATCACGAGGCGTTGTCGAAGGAGGAGTGACGACGTACCAGATATTAAATCAAGTTACTATAAAAGCACTAGCCTCTGCGTCATCCCTCAGAATTCATGTTTGCTTTTTATTCGCGGCACGCGATCTGCGTATTTTATTATCCTGTTGTGCGCGCGATATGGCGATATACTCATCCGGAACATCGGCAACAATAACGCTCCCAGCTGCGATTATACTCTCATCTCCTAGTGTAACAGGAGAGACTATGCAGCTATTAGAGCCAATAAAAACATCTTTACCAACTATTGATCTATGCTTCTTTTTACCATCGAAGTTACAAAAAACCGTCCCAGCTCCAATATTGGTGTTTAAGCCTATGTTTGCATCCCCTATATAGCTTAGATGCGAGATTTTTGTAGCACTAGCTATGTTGCAGTTTTTTATTTCAACAAAATTACCTATACGGCAATCGTTTCCAACGACAGTATCATGCCTAACACGAGCGAATGGTCCTACGATGCTGCCTTCACCTATTTCGACTCCTTCAATGTGAGAAAAAGGCATGATTTTGGCATTTTTGCTGATTTTTACTTTATGGCCAATCCAAACATTGGGATAGATAGTAACGTCATTGGCAATGATTGTGTCATTGCTAAGAAATACTGTCTTGGGATCGATCATAGTGACACCAGACTCCATATGTTTATATCGCAATCTGTCTTGTATTATAGCCTCCATTTTTGCTAGCTGCTGCCTGTCGTTGATCCCAGTGACCTCTTCCTCATCGACTTTAACCCAAATCGACCTATACACTGCCGACTTTAAACCCATGGCATCGCAGGAATGCTGATCTCGCCCCTCGGCCTTTTCTGATTTCTGCGATTGACCGTAATAAGTTAGGACAAATTCTGGTAGGTCTGTTAGGTATATTTCCCGTTGTGATCTTCTAGAGGCTGCATGGCTGAGATGATGACATCGTGCGTTTAAGAATTTTAGTATAATATCATATCTAGCTAAAACAACGGCCCCATTACACAGTTTAATATCTTTCTGCTCGTTACTAGCATGTTTATCCTCAATTATCGATATCAATGTGCCGTATTCTTCCTGATTCAAGTCTATCGCATTGACAGGCTTCAGATCATGCCCTCCATCCGCTCTATGGGTACGATCTACGTCACCTGCTCTTTCTTCATTAGCCCCCTCCCCTTTCGCATCAGTGATGATTCTACCATATCCGCTTGGAGAGTTTGTTTTAAATACCAAATGGGCCGAAGCTAGCTCTTCCGATTGTGGTATCTGCAAAAGGGTTTTTGCTGATATCAGTGGGGTATCACCATATAGTACCATAACTAAACTTGGTGTCCTTGGGCTATTGCTCATCTCGATGCTTTGCAAGGCACAAAAAACAGCATGGCCAGTTCCAAGTTGTTCATTTTGTACAACTATTTTTATTTCGGGATGTTTTGAGATAAGCAGATGAAATGGGGGAAAGTTCAACAAGTCTTTACCTATTACGAGAGAGATACCACCATCAATCTTTTCTGCTACTGCTATTGCTGTATTGAGTACATAGCTTAGTATTGGCATGCAGGCAATCTCATGCATGACTTTAGGTATGGACGATATCATTCTCGCGCCCTTGCCTGCTGCTATAATAATAATCTCTGTTTTGCCTTTTTCGGTGATGTGTTTTTGCATTTTCTATTTTATTGAATATAGTACGGGTCTAATTTTGAAACTTAATACGCAAAAGCGTATAAGAACTATATTGGTACCGATTACTAATGCAACTGATTCGTTGGAAAGCTTGGCTAGCATTGGCTTCTTGTATTTTTATTATTTATTTATCATTGCCAACAATCCTGCCATCATCTTTGGTGCGTAGTTGGATGATTGGCTCTCCCATCATCCTTGGACTTGATCTTAGGGGCGGTGTGTCTCTTTTACTCGAAGTCAGTAGCGATAAATACATAGAAGAGCAGATGGCCTCTATTGTTGATAGAGTACAGA
Organism: uncultured Alphaproteobacteria bacterium; assembly: GCA_903860855.1. Taxonomy (GTDB): domain Bacteria; phylum Pseudomonadota; class Alphaproteobacteria; order Rickettsiales; family Midichloriaceae; genus CAIOSF01. Next base: position 2,282 of record CAIOSF010000170.1, read on the forward strand.
AGGAGGGAATAAAGGCGAAGTTTGGTGAGCCTAAGGATGATACTGCAAATTTGATAATCCAGTCGCGGGATGAGGATAAAATTCGCTCTATTATTGAAAAAGTTTTTGATAAGGATGGCTATATTTTAAAGGCTCATGACGAACAGATAGATATAAGGATTACTGAGAAGTTCATGCAAGATATGAGATTGAGGCTTGTAGCTCAGAGCATTGACATTCTCCACAAGAGGCTAGATGAGAGCGGCACAAAGGAAATAGACATACAAAGACAAGGAGAGGAGAGGATATTGATCCAAGTTCCTGGTGTCTATGATACAGAGGAAATCAAAAGATTGCTGGGTAAAACTTCAAGACTCACTCTACACTTAGTCAACACAGAGGTGACGCAAAAAGATCTGGAGAAGCGTAAAATGCCTATGGGCACCAAGCCCGTGTCATTCGAGGGTGCTAATACTTTTCTCCCCCTCTATATTACCCCTGTCATAACTGGTGACATGCTGATAGATGCTCAGTCAACTATGCAACTAGGAACATATGGAGTTCAGTTTCGCTTGAATAATGCTGGGGCCAAACGCTTCGCAGAGGTGACCAGCAAAAATGTCGGTAAGCCACTGGCCATAGTATTAGACGATAAGGTAATCAGCGCCCCGATGATCAAGGAAGCTATGATTTCAGGATCTGGTATTATTTCTGGTAATTTTAACGCTAAATCTGCCGCTGAATTAGCTATCTTATTGAGGTCTGGTGCCCTACCGACCCAACTCAAGGTCATAGAGGAGAGAACAGTCGGCCCGAGCTTAGGTCAAGCCTCAATAGAAGCTGGGACCACGGCTGTGATTGCTGGCGCATGCGTCGTTATAGTGTTTATGTTCCTGTTTTACGGCATAGGCGGTCTCTTCGCTAATGTAGGCATGATCATGAATATCATCATGATCTTAGCTTGTCTCCAGCTGCTTGGAGCAACCCTGACCATGCCTGGAATTGCCGGTATAGTACTGACGCTTGGTATGGCCGTTGACGCCAACGTTCTAATCTTTGAACGAATGAGAGAGGAGAGGAGAAACGGGAAATCCGTTCTAGCTTCTCTTAGCGGAGGCTACGCCATGGCTATGACCACGATAATAGATTCAAACGTTACAACAATTGCAGCTGCTACTGTTCTCTATGCTTTTGGTGGTGGAGTTATCAAGGGATTTGCAGTTACTTTGACTGTCGGTTTAATTTGCTCACTATTTACAGCTGTGACTTTAACCAAGACCATGATGGCCTGCTGGTATCATATTGTCAGACCAAAAACCTTGAATATATAGTGAGATAGGTATAGATTGTTTTGACTTTGCTTGTATCTCAGTATTGAATACTCAGTCATAATAATAATCCTATCTTTACCTAGATAGATATGATAACAAAAAAATCAATCATAAACATACGACTTGTTCGTAGACTAAAATCTCTTTTAGGTAAACCATATCACGCCTTGATTGATAATGTAATGCAATGTATGCAGGAGATGCAAGATTGTACGATAGTGGAACAAATTTCGCATTTCATTCATTTTATGTGAGGTATTAAAGGATGCAAATGCTAATCTTAGGATGAGCAAAAAAATTAATGATGAAATAAATGAGATAATCACAGTTATCTCATTTAATGCTCTCAATATCAGCGGTGGAAAGCAGCAAGATTCCTATCTAAAATGAGATGCCTGATGACTTGATCAGGTTGCATGATGCGGTCAAACAAGTTACGCAAAATGAACGGGATAAAAATCCTGGTGAAGAAAATTTTGATGAAGTAATGGGTAGCATTTCTTGTAAGGGAAAAAGAAACTTGAGAGAGGCTCAGATAGTAGGACGAGAAATTAGAACAGGATAGACATCATCGATTATAGATGAAGAAAATTGCCTTGCCTATATCAGATATCATAAGGAAGAAAGTTAAAAACGAATCCGCCTTTCCACAATTATATGGTACAAAAAATCAAGGACAAAGCACAATCCCAAGCTGCTGAGCTAGCAGTATCCAACCATAGGACTATTTACAAAGTAAACAAATAGCACGATAATGAATCATCGTATAATGAGCGAAACGTAGTAATTTAAGTTATTGTCGATACTAGGAAAGATGATCTGAAGTCTATTATAAATAGGATATGAATCCAATGGGATGAACGGATACACCTAAAACCTGCTGAGTAAACCATCATGAAACATTGTTAAAGTACTCGACATTAAATTAATTTACTATACTAACAACAATCATGGTATCTCAGCGAATCATCAATGAAAAAACTTTAAGCATTTTTATGCATCGACGATATAATATTATTATAGCAAGGAATTTGCTAATTTATTGAGTTATACCAATTTCCCACATGAAATGGACGGAGTCAAATGCAATAGACAAGCCAAAGGTGAAGCGACAGTAGTTAAAAGCGGAACCCGATATTTATACTCAAATGAGTTGAAGTAAGAACGCACTCGCTGCATTTGTAAATTTTAAATGATCATGATATCCATTAGTTCACCATATTGCAATTACCTGCTTCAACTCGCTTAACTGTACCACAAAAACGGGAGTTAGTATAAACTCCACCTTCTAACCACTCTTCAGATTCCATATAGCTGCTATAATTCAAGACTACATAAATC
>CAIOSF010000171.1 GCA_903860855.1 uncultured Alphaproteobacteria bacterium
ACCTCTCATTGTACCTGAGGTAAATGGTTCGCAATTGTCTGACTACATCACTCGTAATATAGTCGCAAATCCAAACTGTGCCACGATTCAGTTGGTTACGGCTCTGAAGCCACTACATGACCATGCTGGTATAGAGAAGATCGTTGTGGCTACCTATCAGTCAGTGTCAGGGGCTGGTCTGAAGGCTATGGATGAACTATATAATCAAACTAAAACGAGGTACTCTGGTAGCCCCGGAGCACCAGAAATATTACCTCGTCAGATAGCCTTCAACGTTGTGCCGCAAATAGGCGATTTTATGGATAACGGCTTTACGGGAGAGGAATTTAAGGTGATGCATGAGACCAGGCGCATTATGGGGGCCGACATCATAGTTGAGGCCACTTGTGTTAGGGTTCCTGTTTTTGTTGGCCATAGCGAGGCTGTCTATATTGAGTGCAAGGATAAGATCAGTCCAGATAATGCAAGGAAAATTCTGGCGAATGCTCCATTGATTACAGTTATAGATAATATTGGGACGAGGAACCAAGAGGGAGCTGAGTATATTACGCCGATTGACTGTGTCGCCCTGCCTATGGTCTATGTATCTCGTATCCGTCAGAGTTTGTTTTCTCCCAATGGTCTGCATATCTGGGTTGTATCAGATAACTTATGGAAAGGAGCAGCTTTGAATGCCGTGCAGATAGCGGAAGAATTGGTTAGTAACTATTTGTGAATGATATGATTAGCTCACCTTACACAGGGCAATACTGAGAGCCGTAAAATTCCTGGACTTCACAAAAGGTAGTATGCTGGTTTTGACCAGGTTTTGTCTCTTTATATCGATGAACCTGAATGTTATAGATGTCCATTTGATATGTATACATAAAACTTCCTATGGACAGCTTCGGTGTAATGCTATTAGTATGTGCGTGGTAATAACATATAAGTATTGACAATTCTCCTTCTAGAATTTACCTCCTACTATAGGCCTAAGCAACTGAATACCAAGTTATGATGCGGTCTATGAGTTATATATTAAATATTTATAGAGATATATCGAGAAATCCGCTAGTGCCCCCCAGCTCTGAACAAATCCCTCAGTTGATACCTAGTTAATCTAATATATAAATATCTAGTTATAAACCCATAGACCAGAGCCGACAGCCCCTCCTACTCAAATCCGTGCACTGTCGCTGATCATAATCTCGATCTAAGGGACATAGTCCACCATCATAAAAATCATTTTAAGATGGTTGGTGCAACGTTTTCATCTCGCGCCCACACTCACCATGCTGATGTGTTATGATCAGTATGTCCACATGTTATTTATAAAATGGCCAACAAATTAACTAACCAAAAGACTCTGCTAAATAAAAGCGATGCTTAAATTAATCACGAATTCTATTGTAATTTCTATTTTTTAAATAACTCACCTTACGCACAGATTTTGAAAGAAGTCTGGTATTTCTCATTGTTGTCACTGGCAAGTATATAGTATGACAAACTGGTAGGAATTTCCAAAAAATGCCTCAAAACATCACTCAAATAATCTCATACAGGGTCTGGCGACATCTCTTGAGCTTAGAGAGCTTAGAAGCATGGCACACTGTTGGGTAGAAGTTTTATTATATCAAGAACTAGCTGTTACCCCCCACTCTCAACTTCGAGATGGATCGCGACCACGAGGTGGACTATTGCCTCTTGTGGTGGGAGAAGGCTACATATAGGGTTTTACCAAGACAGCTAGAATCAAAACCAAAAAAAGACCTATTGTCCAGCGTATAGTTTCGTTTTTGCTCCTTGCCATTTCTGCGATCATTTTGTTTTCAAAGTTATCGAATTTTGCATTAAACCTTGCCTCCATGGAGATCATGTCCTTTCTCAGACCATCGAATTTTGCATCTATTCTCTCTTCGAGAGCATCGATTTTGCCATTAATCTTTTCTTCAAGAGAAGCAATATCTTTGCGAATGAAGGCGATTTCTTGCCTAATTAAAGCAATTTCTGTTTCAATTTTACCAAATCTCTCAATTGCCTCTTTTTCACTTGCTGCAAGATCTTCAAGCTTAACAAAGCGAGAAAGATTAAAATCCCGAGACATAATCACGGTATTGATGAGCTCTTCTGCGGCTTTTTGAGAAATACCATACTCGACCAATCTATTGATTGTTCGGTGGGTATCAAAGCTGTAGAACTGAGATTGCGACATAACCAAATTAGCCTAAAAGTGTACCTTGATAATACAAGGTTGTGGGGAAAAGCGCAAGAGGTGGAATAGCTAGGGCAAAGGTGTGGTCAATTTCCTGATATGTTGATGTTGTGAAAATGATTTTGA
>CAIOSF010000172.1 GCA_903860855.1 uncultured Alphaproteobacteria bacterium
AGATTTTTTTAGCAAAAATCAACATATTCTTTAGGGGAAGCAAAAAACAATGCATTCTCAATAAAAGGATACTCATCAAACATTCTCTGTAGATTTATATTTGTATGATCCCATTGTAGTATTATCTCTTTGAGAGTGTTATGATTTTTAAAGCTCTTCAAACTTCATATAAGAGCCATAATCAAAGTGTTCATGATCTTTTACAAACTTATGAAGCCATATATCCATCCATGGTGCCCTTTTATAGGCAAAAATGCCGCCAGTAATTTTACCGAAACCTCTATTGATGAGATAAATCATATTGTCAGTGACAAATAGTCCTATATCTAGAACGATTGGGAAGTAAGAAGAACCAACATATTGTACCTTGATCTATGCCTCTTATACAGTATCAAGGAATTCTATAGAACCGATTAGTCATCCTGAGATGCAATGGACAAGCCGAAGGCAAACAAGTTCGGGATGACAAAAACCAAATTTTCAACTTTTCCAATTCTTATATAATTAATGGAAACTGGTATTATGTCATTTTGTAGCAAATATTTATTGACACTTTGTATGCCATAATAACACTTATAGTTGTGAATAACAAGCCAAACAGGTTGATCACCCCAATGAACTGTGGAAATCCTCAAAACAACATGCAAGCATTTATGTGTAATGTCATAAACAACGCAACTCAGGTATTTACCAATGCCCAGCTAATCACATATGATGCCCTACCCGAGACCTCTCAATACCAAACCGATAGTATAGTCCAGTGTGCTGCCAACATGCTCTTGATGAACTTGGGATACAATATGCAGTATGGCTATTCACCAATATATCTGTGGGAATCAACTCAGAGTTCGGCTCTCCAACAGATATTACAAGATCGCCTTGCAGATGAGTTGGGGACATGGGATTTTGGTCAGATTTCATTGCAGTCTATGATGGAAGCACTTATCGCCGATCCTCAGTATGGCCCGAGCTCTGGCGCTGAGACTACGAATTGGGCTGGCATAGTGAATACGATACTTACAACCCTTTTCCAGCTCAACTACTGGCAGCTATACAAGCTGGTGGCTCGAGCGCATCTTATTATACTCAACTAACGCAAATAGCTAATTTATATTCACAATGCCCAACCTTTACCCTAGAAGGCGTTCCATCTGCGACTCTGGCAGCATATAATAGCTGTATACAGAACGGGCAACAAATATGCACTATACAAGCTATAGAGATATCTCGAGCGTTTGGTGCCTCAGAGACTCAAGCAGAGTATAATACTTGCGTGCAGACAAATACAGTGAGCTGCGGCGCTACCCCAACTGCTGGTTCTATACAAGGATACTTCGATTATGCTAATTTCATTGCAGCATATCCTAGCGTCTCTACGTTATTACCTTCTGGCTCCCAAGTCCCAAGTCTATATCAGCGGCTTATTAACACCTTTGCCCCGCTATACACCGAGCAGACCTATAGTGTAGGCCTTTCTCAAGCAATGCAAATGGATATATAACAGCTCAGGCTACCGGTATGGCTTCACAGCTGGCCACCCAGGCGTCCTTCTCTGTCCTTCAAGGGATATATACTCAATTACAAGAGGTAAATCAAAATCTGGAGAATATTGATCAGCAGCTGGTGCAAGTTAATAGTCAACTCGCTACCATGGAATCCACTCTAAAAGCAATACAACAAAACACAGCGGCATCGTCATCAGCTGGGGATGCAAGTGGCGGTGGTGGTGGTTTTGGTGATGTGTTAAGTGGCATATCTGATGTTCTTGATATAGCCGAGTTCTTTCTATGATGATACCTTGAGTTAGGGCAGAGTGGTCCATACGCTACATGCTCTAAATCAAGCGCACCTTATGCATCATGGCGTAAGCGATCTTTGGTAGCTTATTGTTGTGCGCTAACAACAGTATCACGAATAACACAATAGAATAGACGCCATTCCATCCTGCTATGGATACACCCAAAAACACTCCCTGGGGCATATCGCAAGAAACTAGATCAGCTTGCTCAATTTTTTGTTGAAACTCTTCCACCGTCATGTCATCACTAATGTCAAGTGAGCAGCTGGAGTTATAGCGGAATATGCGTTTTTCTACGCCGAACTGAAAACCAGCCACCCCGACCCCAACTAGTAATACAGCTATAACAACATAGCATGAGCTTTTAGTGATAGACGACCAGATTCTTGATGTATCGTATGCCTTTTTGTTCAACTCCATGACATCGTTGAGTTTTGGATTACTTCCTTTATAGCGGACAGCACTCTCCTCCCCACTACCACATCTCATAATCCCATACAAGCCGAAGCAAGATATTGCGATCGTTATATAATATAAGTTACGCTGCATAAAACAAAGCTTGCAAGGCAATAGTCCCATAACGTATTGCATAAAAAACGCAGCGCTTATTGCAAATAAACTGGCAAGCAACGCTATGATCATGGTTACCTTAACATGTTGCATAGTAGACCCACTTAGTATATTGATATCCTCATTCTTAAAACAGTGTCGCAATTATATTTATGTTGCAAGCTTGGAAGAAAAGCTTAGCAGTTTTATCCATATTTATTGCTATTTTCCTCATCATCGCAATTTTCAGTCACTCTCCCGAGGATCCGTCACTGCTCCACGCTGTTGAACATGATAGCAAGAACATCATGGGCTGGTATGGATCATATGTAGCTGATCCGTTGATGCAGTCATTCGGTTATTCATCTCTTTCTCTTGCCGTTTTCGCCTTGATTGTCTCTCTCCGTATATTAAAAGAGAAACCAACACCAAATATCATTATAAGGCTCAGTTTAGTTATAATGATTCTACCGATTCTAGCAACATTTATAGGATTCATTGATGCTAGGGAAATCAGCGACTCAGAT
>CAIOSF010000173.1 GCA_903860855.1 uncultured Alphaproteobacteria bacterium
CGTAAACAACAGAAGAATTGGGGATACCAAGAAATTGCCACACCAGAGGTTCTTGATAGGTGCTTATGGGAGGCATCAGGTCATTGGGAAAAGTTTGGGCCAAATATGTTTACAGTTAAAGCAGGAGGTGAAGAAAGAATATATGCTATTCGTCCGATGAATTGCCCAGGCGGTGTCCAGGTCTTTAAGCATGGTTTGGTCAGTTATCGAGATTTACCCATGAGGTTATCGGAGTTTGGGCGAGTCCATCGTTATGAGCCATCTGGTTCCCTACACGGGTTAATGAGAGTGCGTACATTTATCCAAGATGATGCTCATATTTTTTGTAGTGATGATCAGATTCTAGATGAGTCCCGGAGCGTTTGTGAGTCGATGATCAAAATATATAACGACTTCGGTTTCCACGATATCATAATAAAGTTTGCTGATAGACCAGAACAACGGGTTGGATCAGATGAAACTTGGGATAAAGCAGAGGAAGCTTTGTTGGATGCTCTGAAGAGTATGGGTATAAAATATGAGAAAAATCCAGGTGAGGGGGCGTTTTATGGTCCTAAGCTTGAATTTACCTTACGAGATGCTATTGGGCGTGATTGGCAAATGGGAACATTACAGGTTGATCTTAATATGCCAGTACGATTGGGAGCAAGCTATATAGGGGCTGATGGTGGTAGACACCACCCGGTTATGCTGCATCGCGCTGTTTTTGGTTCGCTCGAGAGGTTCATGGGGATGATGCTTGAGCACTATACCGGCCATCTGCCTTTATGGTTGGCTCCGGTACAATTGACGATATTGACAATTAGCGATGCTGTGAAGGATTATGGCTTGGAAGTGCAGGCATTGGCAGAGAAAATTGGTATTAGGGTTGTTTTTGATGATGCTAATGAAACATTGAATTACAAATTGCGCAGGCATATGTTGTCGAAATGTCCAATTGTTGTAATTATAGGTAATAAAGAAAAAGAAAACCATACAGTTTCAATGAGGAGAATTGGCAGTGAGAAGCAAGAGGTGATCGGATTGGATGAGATGCTGAATGGGTTGATGGAGGAGGCCAAGATGCCTGCATAGCTTGCAAACATCTATATGGGATTGCGGAAAATACATGGGGCTGATACCAGTGCTTGAGGTAGTGAAACATTTTATAGTAAATTAATTTAATGTCTGGTACGTCGTCACTCCTCCTTCGACAATGCTTGTGACGGTTCACTCAGCAGATCATCAGTGTATACGTTCATCCCATTGGATTCACAGCCTATTTATAATAGGCTTAAGATCGTCTTTCCTAGTATCGACAATAACTTAACTTACTATACTAGCATCAGGTTCATGAATATTCAGTCACCAGCACTTAAAAATTCTCTTACCTTGCCTAAAGCATCAGGCATATTTTTACGACCAAAACCGATGCGGAAGTGTTGACTTTCAAAGTCGTAGATCGAAGCTGGCATTAATAGCACTCCTTTTTCTTTAACTAGTCTCTCGGAAAAATCATCGATCGATTCCCTTCCCTTATATTTTATGTAGCCGACACATCCTCCTTGCGGCCTAACCCA
>CAIOSF010000174.1 GCA_903860855.1 uncultured Alphaproteobacteria bacterium
AGGAGTAGAGAGATCTTCCACAGCAGAAGACCATCTAAGTGGACCTAGTTGTTTTAAGATGGTATCTGCTATTGCCTGCAATGCAAATGTATTATCGCAGCGCATGGCTAGCATTAGCAGATTATCTCCAGCACCGCTGCGTGTAGTGATACTTAGTTCTATAGACGCCTTATCGTTAGAGATGAGGTTGAGTAAGGAGCTAAGTAAATCATGCATTCGTAATATGACTAATATCATTAAGGCATTCTGATTGTCCTTGTCAGGGCATTTTATTATTTGCTCAAGGAGGATAGATTCCGATGTGCTAATGCTATTTACGCGATCATATGCTCCTGCATCCAAATTATTAGCTCTATTGAGCTTTGGCGAGTTGGAGACGGTATATTCACCTAGGCCTCTGCGCTCGCTATTCTTACCCAATAGATTCCTGGCGCCTACCACTTGCTCTTGCCCTAAGTTCTCCTGCGAATTGATGATATCTGGCTGCTTTTGCCCATCAGACAAGGAGGTCGTTGCATTAACATCTAGTATAAATTGGATAAACCTTTGGCATAGTTTTTTGGAATCATCACTGTTTACGCTATGATAATTTAATATCGAGAGCATGAATGCAGAATAACCATGCATATTCTTTCTGCCATATATACCTATCATGGCTTCTTTTTTAATCCTGGATTCTGCCGGCATTTCTATTAGTATTTGCAAAATCATATAGCATATTTCATAACCCTCATACTGTATTGCCGTGGTCATGGTATCATCATCTGAGGCATTTGTACTGAAAATCAAGCTGCATAGAGGGTCTTTACCAAAAAAATCGCCAAAACAGTTTGTAACTTCCTTAAAAATCTTTGCATCATGTTCTGAAGTTGCTACGGACGCGATCGTAGCCATGTAGATTAGCAAATTATTAGGATTTTTATTTGAACCTTGATACAGGGCTTGAATACTGTTTGCCCCTATATGATTTCTAATGCTTTGAAGGACTGCATGAACGACTTTAATCTCGTGTCTCTCAACGGCATAGTGCAGAATGCTTCTGCCGTCATTGTCTAGTTGAGCTAATACCTGCGGTGTGCCGCGGCATGAGTCTATACTTGGCCATAAATCAAGAAACTGGCTTAGATCTTGAATTTGAAGTAATAACATGATTGCATTTTGGCCACGACTACTTTGCACCTTAAGGGCAAAGCTTAGAGCGATTTGATCGTCCCTTAGGAGTGAGACATAGTCGTATATTTTCTGGGAGGGACCAGTATCCAGTAAGACTTTTAAATCTCCTCCATTCTGCTGATCACCAGCAATCATATATTAAGCAACGAAATAATTCTCGGTCTCCCATGGTAATACCGGATGAATAAAATGTACAGAACCTCGATCTATCGTATTTATGATTAATGCCTCTTATCCTGAGGCTGATGCTCTGTTGGAGGTGATTCTGGTTTGCTACTTTGTTCTACCTTACCTTGTTCTGCCTTATTATTTTCTATGGGATCACTGCTTATTGTGTTGTTTGCAGTATTTTTGCTATCTTCTGTATTCTTGTCATTTAGTCTGGCGTTTACATACATCGACATGCCGCCCAGCATGCGAGACAAACTCTCGTCACTTTTGCTGCTAGTGCTAGCTATATTTAGTTCTTCTGCAGCGTCTGAATATTGGTTATTCTCGGCGAGTATACTGGCCTTTAACATGGTGATCGCAGTGAAGAATGGAGTATCTCTATCTTCTGCCATAAGCTTATTGATTAGTTTTATAGCCTGTTCTGAAGAGATGCTTTGATTCTGTAACTTGATGCTGATTCCGTTGATTATTGCATGTTCTCGAATGGTGAGATCGTACTCACGATTAGACTGTACTTTGTCATAATAATACGCCATTTTACTTAGATTGCCATTGGCGCTGCTTATTGCAGCTAGATAAAAGTTAGCCAAAGCTCCATATGAAGAGGGACCATCGCTCAACGCCTCTATATCCTTCGTTAACTCACTGTTATTGTTTCCCGGCGTATTGATTTTGCGTAATATAGATGTCAACTTGGACACAACTTCATAGGTTTTGTCCTTTTGTCTCTCCGAGTACCAGCTGACCATGGCTGTAGCGGCTATTGATAATAATGCTAATATACCAACTATTTTTAGCAAGGAATTGAGGATTTTATTGGTCCTTTCTTCTCTATTTGCTTCTCTCACTTCATCTAGTATGTCTGTCATGGTAAAACCGGTATGATACCAAATAATCATTAATATATTATAGTGACTCCTTGGTCAAATTTATCTATTCGAGTTATCATTATCGTTAAAAAATCCTGAATCTTTGAGGGTAAACAGAGTGCTATCAGTCTTTTGATTGTAGATGATACTACTTAGGTATATCTCATTTATCGCTAAGCCATTTGCATCAATTGTAGCTATTTCTTTGATAGCCACTGGATCATTATCAAAAATCATGACCAAACCTCTATCATTACCATCGGTACCTATAACTGTAATACCATCATCACCCACATGGCATCCTTTTATTGATTTATACGTTTCAATCGAAACATCATGACTCGCAAGAATATCAACAACTTCTGATAGACTTTGTGTGGGAATATGACTCACTTCATCGAGTGAGGCATCATAATAACTCATTGTACCATTGTTTAATATAAGAAAATGAGACTTGGGTTTTTGATATTCTAATCTTAGTTTCCCTGGTTTAAGTATATAGAGAACTCCTAATTGCTCATTACGGTTGGCGATCTCACTTTGTTCATTGCTAGTAACGGCGGGTCCTTCATATTGAACAAAGTTAGCCTGTAAACTATTGAATGAGTTTAGATATTTATTTAGAGCTTTGTATGTATTCTTATTACACCTACCTGGGTCCCCTACCGTTTGAACTGCCGGTGCGGGGATTTTCTCCGTCTGATATGGAAATGGACTCATATCAACCCCTTCATCCAGCACTATGATTGGCTCGCCATCATAAACTGGCAGGCCATAGTAATATCCGCTTCCGCCCCTACCTCTGTCCATATATCTGTCTGTGTTGCTGTGCTCGCCATACATATCATCCCCACGCTCTGTGCCCATCTCTCGTTCTCCTCCTCCCCATCCACCTCGCCCCGATCTCGACGCGTGTAGAAGGAGAGGGGCGTCATTATGAAGCGTATAGGCGGTGTTTGCAATAAGAGGGGCGATTGCAACGCTGAACCCAAGATAAAGTAGGACCAGAAGGAGAGGGGGCAATTGAGTTATTCTAAATCTCATGACAAATCTTCGCGAGCTCTTTCTTTGTTTTTATCGCCTCCCTCGATTATGTCCGCCATGTTAAGACTCATCAACATAAAAGTGTACATAAATGATACTTCCTTGAAGCGATCAAACCTTCCAGATGCCCCCCTGTGACCGTGAGTCATCTCGATTTTCAATAAGAGGTTATTGTTGTCGGTTTTCATATCTCTGAGTTTAGCTACCCACTTCGCTGGCTCCCAATAGGTTACCCTGGGATCATGCAACCCTGCTGTTACTAACATAGGGGGATAGCTTTGTTTCTTTACATTATCATAAGGGGAGTACGATTTGATATACTCGTAATATTCTTTACTGTCACTTGGATTACCCCATTCATTATATTCACCTGGTGTTAGCGGAAGGTCTCCATCAAGCATAGTATTCAAAACATCCACAAATGGCACCTCAGCTACAGCAGCGGCGCAGATGGATGGAGAAATATTTAAACAGGCTCCTACTAACATTCCACCGGCGCTTCCTCCATGAATTATCATGTGCTCGTGCTTGGTATACCCTAGGTGCACTAGGCCGTTGGCAACACTGATAAAGTCCTCAAATGTTCGCTTTTTTGTCATGAATTTTGCTGATTCATACCAGGCTCTTCCCAACTCATCTCCGCCTCTAATA